>CAZLXF010000026.1:0-2625 GCA_964563065.1 uncultured Rikenellaceae bacterium
GATGTGAAGCTGGATAACGGAGAAATAGTTACGGCGCACTGCACAAACTCCGGATCGATGAAGAGTTGCATTGAGGAGGGAGCGGAGGTTTTCCTTTCGCCGGTAAACGATCCTAAACGCAAAACAAGGTTTACTTGGGAAATGATTAAAATAAACGGTGACTGGGTTGGAATAAACACTTCAAACCCAAATCGCATTGCCTTTGAGTGGATTAGCGCAGGAATAGTTCCCGGACTTGAAGGTTACAAATCCATAAAACGTGAAGTAACTTTCGGCGATAGCCGATTCGATATTTTTGCAGAAAAACCCGGTGAGCAGTGTTTTGTTGAGGTGAAGAATGTTACATTGAAGGAGGGTGATTACGCTCGTTTCCCCGATGCCGAAACAACCCGCGGACAAAAACATCTTGAAACGCTTATAAGCGTTAAACAGCAGGGAATGCGAGCCGTTATGCTCTACATTATTCAACGAATTGATGTGAAAATTTTTGCTCCAGCAACGGACATCGACCCAAACTACGCAAAACTTCTTACCAAAGCCCATGCTGCTGGAGTTGAAATTATTCCGCTACAAGTAAAAGTTACTCCAGAGGGAATTGAACCGGTTAAGATTCTACCGTTCAAATTATAATTTCAAGATTTACCTTCCTCCGGTTAAAACCTTGAAATTTAGTTTTTTAAGTATCAGGTGACCTGAAGTAATAATTGCTATTACTAGAAAGATTTGAAGAAAAACCTTTAGGTAACTATTCTCTACAAACTCATTTACTAGCGGAAATAAAAAAACAATAATGGGGGAGTGGTAAAGGTGAAGTAGGTATGTAAAACCTCCGGTTTTAATAAAATTTATTTTTAATCGCATTACATTTATAAACAGTAAAACAACAATTGTGTATTTGAAAAGTATAGTATAATTCAAAACAAAAAATACAACTGTAAGAATGCCAAGTACGATTGTAAGTAAGTATTTGTTAAAAAAACCACGAAACAGCGAGAAAGCATTTCCAATAATAAAAAGAGCAAGAATATCAACCCGAAGAAGAATTTTTCCAAACAATAGGAGTGGAACAATGGCAATTAATGTCCAGTAGTTTTTGTTTTTAAACAAATCGATAAGTAGAAATATTACAAAGAGGTCGCGAATAAAGTAGGTTGGTGGATTGATGGGAGCAGAACTTAACGATAGTAACCCCTGAGTTAAAAGTGTATAATCGAAACTTAATCTGTTTAAGTAATTGAATCCAAAGTATTTAAAAATTAAAACTGGTAGTAAAACAGCAACATTTGCAATCAAGTAAGGTATAAGCAAGCTCTTAATTTTCCGAACGGTAAGATTTGATTGAAAGTTTTTACTAGATATTTCATTGTAAAGATAGCCTGATACAAGTGACAAAATCAATGTGCCATACTTTGGGATAACTTCCAACATGTAGAACATTGGCCCATCGGTAAAATTATGCCGAATATGAGTAAAAGTTATAAGTATAACTGCTACAAGGCGAATGATTTCAATCGTATAGTTCAAGAAAATGAATTATTTGAAGTTAAAGAAAAAACTCTTTATTTGGATTGTAAAACTATTAAAACCCTTTCAACTAGCAAATATCCCAAACAAAACAATCCGTAAACCATTAATCAATAATAATATATTATATAAAGTAAAATATTTATTGAAAAACAATAATTAAGTATTGATTTTATAAAAAACAGGTTGTATATTTGTAGCAAATAATTAAATTAGTTTGCTATGGAAAAACAGAAAACACACACCAGTATTTGGCTGATTGACAACATTTCGCGGTTCGTTTTTTGGTTTTTTACCGTTGTTTCAGCCATTTTTTTAGTATTTCTTATTATCCATCTTTTAGGGTTTAGCCCTAAGGAATTGGACCTAAGCGTTGAACTCCCAACTAACTTTAAGGTTTACGAGGAGGGAACATTCACGTTGGGCAAAAATGTTTCAACAATTACAATCTCCGAGGCTAGCGGAACAATAAATTTCGAAAATGCCCCAAGGTTAGTTTCGGTAGTTA
The DNA here is from genome assembly GCA_964563065.1 of uncultured Rikenellaceae bacterium. Lineage (GTDB taxonomy): Bacteria > Bacteroidota > Bacteroidia > Bacteroidales > Tenuifilaceae > DAOSWM01. The sequence goes on from CAZLXF010000026.1 coordinate 2,033, forward strand.
TTCCGCTTTTCGTTGTGCCACTTCTTGCCGCCTTGCTTTACATTCTTTGGCTCTTTAAGGGTTTTACTAAGAATGTTAGGTTTGGAAATGCATTCGATCCTGTTAACATTAAGCATCTAAAAAGAATGGCTTACATTATTGCCGGGATTTGGTTTTACTTACAGCTTACGGTAACTTTCTATAACCTTTTTATTGTTCAACGGTTTGATTTTGAAGGCTTACAATTTACCTACAAAAACGGCTCGTTCGGAAGTTTACTTTTTATAGCTCTATTCATTTGGGTGCTAACCCATATTTTTCAGAAGGGTGCCGAAATGGAGGAAGAAAACCGCTTAACAGTTTAAGGCCATGGCAATAATTGTAAACTTAGACGTAATGCTTGCCAAGCGCAAGATGATGCTTACAGAACTCTCGCAGCGAGTGGATATTACAATGGCAAATCTTTCAATTCTGAAAAAAGGAAAAGCCAAAGCAATACGTTTTTCTACTCTCGATGCAATCTGTAAGGAACTCGATTGCCAACCGGGCGATATTCTTGAGTTTAGGGATGAACCGGTTGGGGAGAGCTAGGAGTAAGGATTTATGTCAGATGT
>CAZLXF010000026.1:2725-20141 GCA_964563065.1 uncultured Rikenellaceae bacterium
ACTTTTGACATTTGACATCTTACATCATACATTTGACATTCTTGGAGTTATCAGTAAATATGTAGGGGATGAGTTCCGAAGTCTCAGATGGCATGTGCGAAGCGATTTCGGAACTCTTGCTGGCAAATTGCCAACTGCCAACTGAGAACTGAGAATTGAAATTCGTGCATTCGTGGCATTCTTAATTTGGATTTGGGAGGCGACTTCGGAATTCTTGATGGAGAATTGCAAATTGCCAACTGCCAACTGGAATTCGTGCATTCGTGGCATTCTTAATTTGGATTTGGAAATAATCTATTTATTAATCGACTGTTAAAAATTATCCTTATGTTACATTGTAACTTTTCGTATATTTAATTCGTCCTACCAAAGTTAATTGAAATAAAAAATCTATGGAACTGAAAATCAATAACCTAAACAAAACTTACCCCAATGGGGTTGTTGCCCTAAAAAACGTTAGCCTCCATATTTCAAGCGGAATGTTTGGGCTACTTGGAGCAAACGGTGCAGGCAAATCAACGTTGATGCGCACATTAGCAACCTTGCAGGAAGCCGATAGCGGAACAATTACGCTGAATGGAACGGATGTACTGAAGGAGAAGGACAAAGTTCGTAAGTTGCTTGGCTACCTACCGCAGGAGTTTGGCTTGTATCCACGAGTTTCGGCGGAAACTTTGCTGAATCATCTTACCCAGCTTAAGGGTATATCAAATCCGAAGGAGAGAAAAGAAACTGTAAAAGCTCTTTTGCAAAAAACAAATTTGTACGAGCATCGGCATAAAAATTTGGGAGGATATTCCGGCGGAATGAAGCAGCGTTTTGGCATTGCGCAGGCGTTAATTGGTGAGCCAAAGCTTATTATTGTTGACGAGCCAACCGCAGGTCTCGATCCCGCTGAGCGTAACCGATTTCACAACCTTCTCAGCGAAATTAGCGAGAGCATAATCGTAATCCTCTCGTCGCACATTGTTGACGACATTGAGAGCCTCTGCAGCCAAATGGCAATTATTAATAAAGGTGAAGTGCTAATTTCATCAACACCCAGCGAAGCAATAAGAAATATTGAAAATAGAATTTGGCGGAAAGTTATTCGCAAGGATGAGCTGAATAGCTACTCAAATCTAAATATCGTATCGCATAAGTTGGTGGGAGGGAAGATTGATCTTCATGCATACTCCGATTCTTGTCCCGACGATGGTTTTGAACTTATCGATCCTTCGTTGGAGGATGTTTACTTTTCCAGTATTATCAAACACTCAAACAACTAACTGCTATGTTTTGGGATGTATTCTTGTTTGAGTTGAAGTACAGGGTTAAGCGACCTGCTGCCTATTTGTACTTTCTAATTCTTTTCCTTCTTGTTTTTGGTGCATTGGCTTCAAACAATGTAACAATTGGTGAGCAGGCAGGAAACATGTTAAGAAACTCTCCTGCTGCAATTTTTAGAATTACAGCAATAATGTCTGCTGCTGGAATGATAATAATTTCAGCAATTATGAGCACTCCTGTGCTTCGCGATTTTGAACATAAAACTAACCATCTGCTATTCTCGTACCCTTTAGGTAAGTTTTCATACTTAGCGGGAAGATTCCTGGGTTCTTACGTTTTTGCTGTTTTTGTGTTTCTGTCAATTCCGTTAGGAATTATGCTTGGATCGGTTATTGCTCCGGCTGTTGGATGGATTGAAGCATCGCGATTCGATTCGTTCAGGGCAATGGCATACTTTTCTCCATTCTTCCTGCTGGTTTTACCAAACATATTTTTTGTTGGAGCGCTGCTATTCTCGCTTACTTCGCTTAAGCGAAAAGTTATTTATTCGTACTTGGGAAGCGTAATTTTGCTGGTAATTTATCTTGGCTCCATGGCTAAAATTCAGAACATGGAATCGAAAACACTTGCCGCTTTGCTCGACCCCTTTGGAATTGCTGCATTCTACATTGATACGGAGTATTGGACACCCGCTGAAATAAATACGCTTCTAGTTCCATTATCAAATAAATTGCTATTTAACAGAGCTATTTGGCTACTTGTAGGCTTCATTGTTTTAGTGTTTACCTACTATCGTTTCAAGTTTCTTTCGGTTTTTGAAAAGAAACCCAAGGGAAGAGTAAAATCCCAAGTGGTTGAAAGTGAAACAGCTGATTCAGTTGGTTTCCCAAAGGCAAAAATAACGCATAGTTCTTCACTAAATGTAAAACGTTTATTCTCAATTGGGTGGCTTGAGTTTACAAATACAATTAAAGAGGTTCCATTTATTGGAATAGTTGCAGCCGGAATTCTTTTGCTGCTTTCAAACGCAGTTTCAATTGGTGAAATGTATGGAACTAATACGTTTCCGGTTACTTACAATCTTCTACAGTACACCAGCGGAAATTTTGCGTTGGTTGTGTATATAATCATTACTTTCTACTCAGGCGAAATAATTTGGCGAGAGAGGGGATATAATATTAACCAAATTTTCGATGCCTTGCCTCTTCCAAACTGGCTCCTTTCGGGCTCAAAGTTATGGGCAATGTTCCTAATTCTTGTTTTGCTGCAATTCATTTTTATGCTGGTAAATATTTTTACTCAGGTTTACCATGGGTTCTACGATTTTAACCTTCCTCTGTATTTTGTTGAATTATTCACTATACAGTTACCACGGTATTTTGCGGTTGCAATTTTGGCTATGCTAGTACAAACATTGGCCAGTAATAAGTACGTGGGGCATGTTATAATGATGTTTTACTACATCTTCTTTTTTATTGCGTTGGATGTTATGGGAATCCATCATTTTTTATGGAAGTTTCCGCAAACACCCAGCGCACCTTTTTCCGACATGAATGGCGGAGGTCATTTTCTAACCGCGTTACGGTGGTACCAAAGTGCATGGTTTTTCGCATGTATTATTTTGGTAGTTGCAATAATTCTATTCTGGAGTCGTGGCTACCGATTGTCGCTAACCGATAGGTTGAAGGTTGCCCGTGAGCAGCTTGGCCGTGTTTATAGATACATTCTAGTTTTTTCAATAGTTGGATTTATTGCTGCTAGTGGAGTAATTATTTACAATACTGTAATTCTAAATAAATACAAGTCGAGTAAGGAGGAGGAGAAGTTGCAGGTAAAATTCGAGAATACGTACAAGAAGTACGAGGGAATTCCGCAACCCAAAATTAAGGCAGCAAATGTAAATGTTGATATTTATCCCAATAAGCGCGATGTGATTATAAGCGGAACTTTTCTTCTAAAGAACGAAACTCACTCGCCAATTGATTCTGTTCACTTTATGCTGTCGTCCTACATCGATTTAACCAAGTGTGAAATTGGTGATAACTCGAAGCTTGTTCATGACGATAAGGAACAGGGCTACTATATTGTTGAACTAGGAAAAACCTTAAATGTGGGCGATTCTGCTACCTTCAGTTTTGGTGTTGAATACATTACTAAGGGATTCACCAACTTTGGTGGAAACTCATCGGTTGTGGCGAATGGTACATTCATTAATAGCGCTGAGTTCTTTCCAACAATTGGTTACCAGCCCTATAACGAGTTAAGGAGTAGAGAAAAACGTAAAAAGTACAATTTGCCCGAAAGGGCACGTATGGCTGCGTTGACCGATTCTGCAGCGCTTCAGCACACTTACCTTGGGCCAATTGGCGATTGGATAGATTTTGAGGCAACCGTTAGCACCATTCCCAGCCAAATTGCTATTGCACCCGGAAATCTCGAAAAGGAGTGGATGGAGAATGGTCGTAGATATTTCCATTATAAAATGGAGCGACCAATTCTTAACTTCTACTCGTTTTTATCGGCCGATTACCAAGTGCTTGAGGACAAGTGGAATGACGTTGACTTGAAGGTTTACTATCACAAAGGGCATGAGTACAATATCGATAAAATGATTGAGGCCATGAAAGCATCGCTCGATTACTTTACGGTAAATTTCAGTCCATTTCAGCATAATGAGCTACGAATTGTTGAGTTTCCTCGTTACGCTACGTTTGCGCAGTCGTTTCCAACAACCATTCCATACTCCGAAAGCATTGGATTTATTGCAAACCTTGAAAACGAGGACGATATCGATTACGTTTACTACGTAACTGCCCACGAAATTGCACACCAGTGGTGGGCGCATCAGGTAATTGGCGGAAATGTTCAGGGAGCAACTCTAATGTCGGAAGCGCTTGCGCAGTATTCGGCGCTAATGGTTATGGAGAAACGGTACGGGAAGGACCAAATGAAAAAATTCCTGAAGTACGAACTCGACAGGTACCTGCGCGGTCGACGCTCGGAGATGCTAAAGGAATTGCCGCTTACGTTGTGCGAGAATCAGAATTACATCCATTACCATAAAGGATCGGTTGTGATGTACGCGCTACGTGATTATATTGGCGAAGAGAATGTGAATAAAGCGCTTTCGAACTATTTGGCCGATTGGGCTTACCTGGCACCACCATTTTCAACATCCACGCATTTTATGAAGTATATCGAAAATGTTACTCCCGATTCGTTGAAATACTTGCTGAACGATATGTTTGAAACCATAACGGTTTTCGATATAAAAGCAAAGGATGCTAAAATGGAGCCGCTAAACGATGGAAAATACAAGGTTACTCTAACGGCCGATGTTCAAAAGTTTAGAGCCGATAGTTTGGGCTATGAAACACAAATTGCGCTCAACGATTGGATTGATATTGGAGTTATGACCACCAAAGAAGTTGATGGAAAGAAAAAGCAGGTTGAACTTTTCTTGAAAAAGTTTAAGATTGACCAAACAAACCCAACCTTTGAAATTATTGTTGATGAGAAACCCGAGACTGCTGGTATCGATCCGTACAACAAACTAATCGATAGGCATTCGGATAACAATACGGTGAAAATTACTACAGAATAGGAACAGAATATAGAGTTTAAATACCCGTTAGTTTGCGTTAAGCAACGACGGGTATTTTTATTTCTTAAAAACAAAGAAAACCGCAAGAACCAGAAAGCAAAATGCAATGATGTGATTTAACCGAATCGATTCGTTTTTGAAGGCAATCAGTGTAAATCCCATGAAAACAATCAGTGTAATAACTTCTTGAATTACTTTTAGTTCTACTAACGAGAAAGGTCCTCCGTTTCCTCTGTAACCAATTCGGTTGGCCGGAATTTGAAAGAAGTACTCAAAAAGAGCAATGCCCCAGCTAATAAGCACAATTGCAATTAGTCCAAGTCCAGAAAACCATTTCATCTCCTTGAATTTCAAGTGGCCGTACCATGCAATGGTCATGAATGCGTTCGAAAGAACAAGCAACAGAATGGTGTAGAATGCTTTCATATAAGTTGGTTGGAATTGGCAGCAAAATTATTTAAAATTTCGATTCGCAAACGATTTTGCTTTAATTCCTGGGGCAATGTATCGGGGCCAGTACTTGGTTAACGAAGTGTAAGTTAGAATTCCATTAAAATACTTAAAGCGTCCAAAAAAATGAATGATGTGGTAGCTTACCCAAAGCGTTGGCAGCGAGTAGAGCGTTAAAATCGATAGGTGAATTAACCCTTCGAATTTTTCTAAAATTGCTGGAGAAATGTTTACAATCCAGGTAGTTGAAAAATCTGAAATGGGAAGTCCAAAAATAAACCACAGAATACCTACAGCGTAGAGGTGAATAGTGTTAATTGATTTTTGCGGACAAATATTCATGCAGCGCATGCAGCTTTCGCAGCGAAATTTCCAGTAGGGACGAGAACCCCTCATTTCAATTGCGCCCACTGGGCAATGTTTCTCGCAAATTCCACAGCCATTACAAGTTGAGGATGCGAAGAATGTTTTTGCAAGGAAAAATCTTCCAATTAACAGGTACAGAATGGAAATTGGAATTAATGCTATGTCAATGGGAAGTGCCAGGTATGTTGCCGGATGAATTGCTCGTTTCCCGTTCAAAATTTTTTCCGAAAAATTTGCTGTAATTCGTTCACATCTTTCCATAATTGAATTCACAACCTTTTTTCTGAAACCCGGATGCAGTGAAATCCAGTTTGAGGGTGGATCGAGAGGAAGGATTCCGGCAACTTTGTACCCTTTACATTTCAGAATGAGAAGGGGCAAAAAAATGGCAATTCCGCTAATTCCGGGAGTAAATAGTTTGTAAACTTTCGCTCCAGCGCGGGTGTTTAAAAGGTAAAAATACTTACTATTTTGGGTTGCTTTCGGAAACCGCCAAATAAACTTAAGCATGTGCCACGGAAGGTTGAATCCGTGGGTTGGGTAGTGAAATCCAGTAAGTTGATTAGGTGATTGGTGTAAAAATTCAGCATTCTTTAGCCTATCAACAAGAATTATTTCGGATTCAATGTTGCTTTCAGCAAACTGATCCAAAATCCAGCTAGCAGCAGTTAATGAATTTCCTGTTCCGCTAAAGCAGTAAATGCTTAGTTTACTCCACTTTAGAAGAATTTTCTTTTGAAGGCTCATTCCTTTGTAAAAGAAGGATTTCTTTTATCAACTTTAGAATAAGTTGATTTTTTTTGTAATCGCTAAAAGCGTTAGGAAGAAGAATGATTATCCCAACGAATAGACCTATCACCACTCCTTTCACAACCAGCATGGTTTCGGGGCTAAAAAGGCTCGATGCCAGCAGCGCCATTGTACTCAGTATGGCAACGGCAAACAGGATGAAGTAGAACCAATTCTGTAAACGCCCTTTCCGCCTATGCTGTGAAATCCTTTCGTCGAGGTAAATGGGATCGAATGAACCCTTGGCTTTCGTCTTCTCGTTTTCGCTCAGCGAACTTCCTTGCTCAAGGAGTAATTCTATAATTTTTTGTTTTTCCATAATTGGTTTTTTTATTTACAGAATCCATTAAAAAACAGTAAATTTGATTATATATTGTATTGTAAATAGATCATTTACAAAAAAATAATAATTGCAACTATTTCTATCTATTTTACGTTGTTAAATTGTCAACTAGTATCCTTCAAAAACTATATAAAATTATGAAATTTATTAAACATATTGCATTGTGGATATTAATTCTCTTTTCAGTATGTTCTGTTTATTCACAAAACGATAAAATTTCAAATGTTCAATTAGAGAATTTGCAACCCATTGATCGTATTGAAGTGCTTAACAGGTTGGCTGAAACATTCTCTGAAGATTCTTTAGAACACGGTCTTAAATATTTAGTTATTGCTTATGAAGAATCGTTAAACATAGATAGCATTGAGTTATCAATTCGGCAAGCAGAAAAAATTGGTGATGTTTATACGCAGATAGGCAAATACAATCAGGCTATCGAATACTACAATTATGCTTTAAACTTTGCTGCTGAAACTAACGATTCCAATAACTTCTCGAGAATTTACAGGCTAATGGGCAACGCCTACTACTATTTAGGTGAGTACGACAAGAGCCTTGAGTCGCACATGGAATCGCTGAAATATGCGAAGGAAAACAGGGACGAGGGAAGCATTGCTGCAGCTTACAACAATATTGGCCTTATTAACATGAGGTACGAGAAGTTCGATTTAGCCCTTGAGAACTACCAGAAAGCAGAAAAGATTTTTGCAAAACTCGGAAATCTCAGCAATCAGGGAATGGCTATCATCAACATTGGCAATATCCACTATTTTAGTCATGAAGTTGAAGCTGCACTTGAACAATACGTGAAAGCATACAAAATTTTTAAGCAAACCGACAATTTGGGTGATATTGCGCTGGCAGCGCAAAATATTTCGGCCATTTACGATTTGAAGAACGACAACGAAAAGGCAATGCTATATGCAGAGGAAGCACTCACCCTCTACCAAAAAGTATCGAACACATGGGGTATTTCACGAATGGCGGTCAATGTTGGGTTTATGTTTCTCGATGAGGATAACTTCCAAAAAGCGTTGTTCTATTTTAACATGGCACACGATAATGCTTCGCTTACCAATTCGCTTCCACTTCAAATAAGCTCCTACTATGCGTTGATTGAGTTTTACGAGAAACAGGGCAACTTTGAGCAAGCATTCAAAATGCTGAATGAGCAGAACACTCTGGTTGACAGTTTAAATAGTAAAGAAACCAACGAAAAAATTGCCGATTTGGAGTCGAAATACCAGCTCGAACAAGCTGAAAAGGAGTATGGAATTATTCGTAAGTATTTAATATACATAAGTATACTTTCGTTATTGGTTGTTGTGGTATTGCTCTTTAACTACAGGCTAAAGGTACAATCGAACAAGCAGCTGCGCGAGAAGAATGTTTTCATTGAGCAGCAAAATAAGAAGTTGGAGGAAATTAACGCAACTAAGGACAAATTCTTCTCAATTATTGCCCACGATTTAAAGAACCCTCTTGCTGCATTTATTGGTTTTATTGATATTATTCAGGAGCGATTAGCAGAACTACCCAAAGAGGAGATTAGGGATAACCTAACACAGGTTAGCCACTTGGCAGAAAACATGCTCGATTTACTTGAAAATTTGCTTAAATGGGGACGCTCCCAGGAAGGCTCAATTGAGTTTAAACCTGAAAACATATCGATTGCTGAAATAATGCAAAAAACGCTGGAAATTGTTGATGCAAATGCAAAGTCAAAAGCAATAAATATTACTGTAGAAAATGAAGATAACTTTGTGTTTAGGGCCGACAGAAACATGATACTAACTGTACTTCGAAATTTAGTGAGCAACGCAATTAAATTTACTCACAGAGGTGAGGAGGTTCACATACATGCGAGTAAAACAGATTCCTTTGTAAAGATTTTTGTTAGGGACAATGGCATTGGCATTTCGGCTGATGACCAGAAAAAACTTTTCCATATCGACACAAAAATACGTAGCCATGGCACAGAAATGGAACCAGGAACAGGCTTGGGCTTAATTCTGTGCAAGGAGTTTGTTCAATTTCATGGAGGCGAAATGTTTTTTAATAGCGAACCAAATGTTGGAAGTACCTTTGGTTTTACTCTCCCAATCGATAAATAGATTTATCTTTGTGCTTCTTATTGTATAATTTGCTTTCAACTTGTTGAAGGTTTTATAAATATTTATCACAAACTAAGTATGATTAAGGAAATTAAAGACTTTTCTGTAAATGCCTTAAAAGGGCTTGGAATGGGAGCTGCCAACGTTATTCCCGGAGTTTCTGGAGGCACAATAGCACTTATTACTGGTATTTTTGAACGCATTATAAATGCTATAAAATCAATTAACATTGTTGCATTTAGGCTACTACTAAAAGGAAAAATTAGGGAGTTTTTTCAGCATATCGATTTTTACTTTCTGTTAGCTGTTTTTGTTGGTATGATAGTAAGTGTTGTTACACTTGCAAGGCTTTTCGAGTTTCTGTTTGCTAACTACCCAGTTTATATATGGTCGTTCTTTTTTGGCCTCATTTTAGCTTCAATATACTATGTAGGCAAAACTATTACTAAGTGGACACTAAGCGTTGTAATTACGTTTATTATTGGAGCAAGTTTTGCAATTTGGATTTCGTTTATGAATCCTGCAACATCAAACGATTCATTCCTTTACCTAATTCTTTGCGGAGTAGTTGCCATTTGCAGCATGATTCTTCCCGGTCTGTCGGGTTCGTTTGTACTTATACTTATGGGTAACTACGAGCTGGTTATGATTGATGCGGTGAACGATGCTAATATTAAAGTGCTTTTCCCTGTTATACTTGGCGCAATTGTTGGCCTTGTGGCTTTTTCTCATTTATTATCATGGATTTACAAGAAATATAAGAACCAAACCATTGCAATTCTTACGGGTTTTATTCTTGGTTCGCTCAGCATTCTTTGGCCCTGGAAGAATCCAGTTTACAGGGTCGATGAGTTTGGTGAACTCATTCTTAAGAATGGAGAAAAGTTGGTGCAGGGATACGATTTTTTTATTCCCAATCAGCTAACGGTTGAAGTTATTGTTGCACTTGGTGTAATGATTGCAGGCATTGTTACCATTATACTTATTGAGAAACTTGCCGAGAAAACTAAGTAGAAATAGTATTTTTTTAAATGCGATTAGTATTTGTTATACTGTTTTTTATTTCTGCAAAACTTTTTGCACAGAACAATCAATGCAATGTTGCAAGTATTCCATTTGAAGTTGGTGAGAAAGTAACCTACAGGGCTGTATATAACTGGGGTTTTATTTGGGTAAATGCTGGCGATGTAGTTTTCACAGTTTCCGACACCATTTACGCTGGCAAACCAGCGTTACATTTCTACTCGAAAGGTTGGAGTTTAAAACAATACGATTGGTTTTACAAGGTTCGCGACAGGTTTGAGTCAATAGCTGATACTTCAACACTAAAACCATACTGGTTTGAACGCGATACATACGAAGGTGGTTTTAAAACTTACAATCGTTACGTTTTTAACTATTCCGATAGAAACTTGGACGTAATTAGCCAAACCAGCGAACGACCCTTTAAAAAGGAAATTCTTCCCCTTAAACCTTGTACTTTTGATGTGTTAACGGCAATCTATTACTGTCGCACGCTAAACTTCGATAACAAAAGTATTGGCGATACCATTCCGTTAACTATGGCCATTGATAATGAAGTTTTCGATTTGTACATTCGTTACTTGGGAAGCGAACGGCTAAAAACTCACAGTGGTGAAATATTTAATACCATAAAATTCTCGGTAATGCTAGTTGAAGGTACCATTTTTAGGGGAGGAGAGGAGATGTTTGTTTGGGTAACCGACGATTTGAACCGTGTTCCGGTGCTTGTCGAAGCCAAAATATTGGTTGGCTCAGTTAAGGCTGTTATTACCGGAATGGATGGTTTAAAGTTCCCCATGAGGTCGTTGGTTGAGTAGCTGGATTATTGAATTTAAAATCTGATTTTCTGGTCTTTAAGCATGTTTACATACAACCAAACGTACCTTGTACCAGTTGTTCTATAGGGAATCCAGCTATCTGAAATTGAAATAATTTTTGATACAAGCTCTTTCCCTGTTTCCTGAAGATTATATAGTTTTTTCATTCCTTGTTGAATTGCTAAATCGCCAACTGGGAAAACATCGGGTCGGTTTAAGGAGAAAATTAGAACCATTTGCGCTGTCCAAATGCCAACGCCTTTTATTTGAGTTATTAGTTTCACAATTTCATTGTCGGACAATGAGTTGATTCGGTCGAAGGAAATGTCTTCCTTCAGAGAAAACTCTGCAATATTTTTTACGTAGTTAGCTTTTGAATTTGAGAGTCCCACTTTCCGGAGGATTTCTATTTCAATATTATTCAACAGTTTGGCATCGGGATATCGATTTGGGAACAAATCGAGGAACCGGTTAAAAATTACGCTGGCAACTTTCCCCGAAAGCTGCTGTGAAATAACATCCTCAGTAAGGTCAAAGTAAATGTCTTTTGTGAGTTTTATTTTGGGTAACGGGTATTTACTGGCTATTTCCTCAATGGTTTTGTCGTTGAAAGGTAGAATATTCATGGGTAATTGTTTTTAACAAATTCAATTTAACACTAACAAAACAATTCCATAAAAGTAGGAATTATTAGTACCAAGAATTTTATTTGGGGTTATGTTCTTTAAAATATTCTTCTATTTTTGCCCTTCGTGAAAATAAAAAAATGGAGATTAAAGCAATGAAGAAGTTTTCAAAAAAAGCGAGTGACTTTTCGTCGAAACTACTAGTTCGAACGTTAAACTACATTGAAATTGCCGGCAATAAGTTGCCTCATCCGGCAACATTGTTTCTGTTGTTAGCCATTATAGTTATGGTTGCATCGTGGCTTGTAACAGTTTTCAACTATTCTGCCATTCATCCTGTTGATAATACTGTTATTAAGGCGAATAATTTAATTAGTGCCGATGGAATTAGGTGGATTTTTAAGAATATTGAACACAACTTTGTTGAGTTCCCTCCGCTTGGTCTAGTTCTGGTTGTTATGATAGGAATTGGTGTGGCCGAGGGCTCCGGATTGTTTACCGTTTTAGTTCGACAACTTGTGCTGGGTGCTCCAAAAAGATTGATTACTGCAGCAATTATCATTGCGGGCATTTTCTCACACCTTGCCTCTGAAGTTGGTTACGTAATTCTAATTCCTCTGGGAGCAATGATTTTTCATGCCCTCGGACGCCATCCAATGGCTGGTTTTGCCGCTGCATTCTGCGGGGTTAGCGCAGGATTTGGTTCTAACTTCCTCATAGGCTCGGTCGATCCAATTTTGGCCGGTCTCTCAACTTCTGCTGCGCAAATCCTCGATCCTGATATGGTTATAAATCCTCTTGTAAACTACTTTTTTATGGTTGCCTCGGCAATAATGATTGTGATTGCCGGAACCTGGATTACCGAAAAGATTGTGGAACCCCGTTTAGGAACATATACAGGAAATGTTGAACGTTTGCAAGCGGTTGAACTTAAACCAATTGAGAAGAAGGGGCTTCGGTATGCTGGTTGGAGCATTTTGGCGTTTATTGTTTTCATTTGCATTATGATTATTCCTGCCAGCGGTATTTTAAGAAATCCTGAAACTGGTAGCGTTCTCCATTCACCTTTTATGGATGGAATAATTTTCGTTCTTCTGCTCGTTTTCTTTGTTCCTGGATTGGTATATGGTGCTGTGGTTGGTACAATTAAAAACGATAAAGATGTGGTAAAACACATGACTCATTCAATGAAGGGACTTGCTGCGTACATAGTTTTGGTTTTTTTTGCGGCACAGTTCGTCTACTTTTTCCGCTACAGTAATATTGGTTTAATTGTTGCCATTAATGGTGCCGAAGGCCTAACTAATATCGGTTTAACGGGAATTCCGTTAATGATTTCATTCGTTTTTTTAGCAGCCATAATTAACATGTTTATGGGAAGCGCATCGGCAAAATGGGCCATTATGGCACCCGTTTTTATTCCCATGTTCATGCTACTAGGATATCACCCAGGTTTAACTCAAGCTGCATTCCGAATTGGCGATTCGGTAACCAACGTAATAACTCCAATGATGAGCTATTTTGCACTCATTGTAACCTATGCAGAAAAGTATGATGAAAAGTACGGGATTGGAACCATTATTTCGTTAATGATTCCATACACCCTGCTATTTTTGCTTCTTTGGATAGTTTTACTATTTATTTGGATGATGCTGGGAATTCCTGTTGGTTTCGATGGACCTTTGCATATTTAAAGGGAAAAAGGCTAAACCTTCAATCCAAGAATACAGATATCATCAATTTGCTCAGCATCCTGCTTATGACTTTGGTATTCGGAAAGAAGAATTTCTTTCTGTTTAAGCATGGGTTCGTTATGGATATCCTGGAGAAGTTTTATCAACCTGCGAGGGCCAAACTTCTTCACGTTACTGTCCATTTGGTCGGCGAAACCATCGGTTGTTAAATATAGTGTGGTTGGTTTGGATATATCGAAGTCGAAGTTCGTGAAGTAGCGTTTGTCTTCCCTTTGGTAGCCACCAACGGAACGGGAATCGCCGCTAATTTTTCTAAACTCGCCATTTTGGAAAAAGTAAAGAGGCCTGCTGGCTCCAGCAAAAGTGCCTTTACCTTTTTGTGGATCAATGGTAACTAAACAGATATCCATGCTGGCATGGGCTTTACTACTTTTGGCGTCCTGTTTCAACGCCTTACGAACTTGTAAATGCATTAGTTCCAGTATTAATGCAGGATCGCGAGTTTGCCATTCGTTAATAATTTGGTTCAGCATGGTGTTGCCAATTAACGACATAAACGAGCCGGGAACTCCATGTCCCGTACAATCAATTACTGCGGCGTACAGTAAATTATCGATGGAGCTAAACCAGTAAAAATCGCCCGAAACAATATCCTTTGGAAGGAAAATTACCATGTGATCGGGAAAATACTGCTTTAGCTGCTCCTCGTTGGGTAAAATGGCTTCCTGAATTGTTTGTGCGTACTCAATGCTGCTGATTATTCGCTCATTCTTGGCTTCAATAATCTGTTGGCTTTGTTCAAGGTACTGATTTTTGTGTTCAATCTCGTCGCGTTGAGCGAGAATTTCTTCCTGTTGCTGAAGTAGCTCCTCGTTCTTCTCAATTATTTCGTTTTGCTGTGTGCGAAGCATTTCGTTGGCTTTTTGCTTACTTTTAAATGCATTGTAAATAACAGCAATTACAACAACAAGCATTAGTACAATTACAGCCATAAGGTTTTGCATAAGTCGCTGCCTACGAACAACTTCTTTGGCTAAAGCATCTTTTCTTGCTTGTTCAAGCTTCGATTCCTGCATCTGCTTTTCGAACTGGTAAAGCATTTCGGCTTGAACCGATTTCTTGGTATTATCCTCATTAAAAAGGCTATCGCGATTTTGAATATAAACCTTGAAATGTTTGAATGCTTGGGCTTGTTTACCTTGGTTTTCGAAAACTTCACTTAGTAACCGATTCGATTGTGCAATTAAATCCAATGCATTTATTGTGGTTGCGTAACGAAGGGTTTTTTCGAAATGTTGAATTGCTTCCTCAAAATTATTGTTTACAAGTTCAAGTTTACCAAGGTTAATGTGACATTCGGCAAGGCGTTGTTTGTTGCCAATTTCAGTAAAAATTTCGAGAGCCTTATTCAGGTAAGTTGAACTTAAACCTATGTCGCCTAGCTGGTTGTAAATTGAGCCAATTTCATTGTACAGAACGCCAACACCATCTTTATCCTCATCTAATTCTTGGTATTTCTTCGCCAGAATAAGGGCTCTAAGGTAGTAGTCGAGCGCTTGCTTAAAATCGCCTTTGTGCTGGTATACCTCACCAATATTGATGTACGAAATGGATATTCCGTACTCATCATTTTTTTCAAGTTCAAAATCGAGCGACTTTTTATAGTATTCTAGAGCCTTCTCGTAATTGTTTTGATAAAAGTAAACAACTCCAATATTATTTAATGAGCTTGCAATGCCCGATGAATCCTTAGTTTCGTTGGCAATTGTTAGGCTTGAAAAAAAATACTCCAGTGCCCCCGGATAGTTCCCTTGCAGCCGGTAAATTGATCCAATTTGGTTTAACGAGGCCGATTCACCTTTCTTGTTGTTAAGTGTTTGGTAATTTTCGAGGGCAAGAAGGAAATAGTGTAATGATTTTTCGTATTGACTAGCAAAACGATACAAGTTACCTTGAACGTAAAGCATTTGTACAACAGCATCTAAAATGCCTTGCCTTTCGAACGATTTCATTGCCTCATTGGCAAACTCCAACGAAACAGAAAGATTTTCGTTGTAGTATAAATTATATGCTTTGTTTATTATTAGTTCAAGAGAATCGATACTAAATTCGTTTGAACTTGTCTTTACATTTTGATCGACAGCGAGGGAGTGTTGTAGAAAAATAAGTAAAAATCCAAAAAGGATTAGTGAAAAATATAATGATTTAAAGTAGATATTTTTCATTTATTGTTTAAAATCGAGCGTATTACAAGTGAAGAACCCTTAACGTTTTCAAAAAAAAACTAAACAATATTAATGTACGTTCTCTAAAACTTTGAGTTGCACAAATTAAACAATAATCTAAAACAATTTAGTATTAATTTTAATTCATATTTAACCATAACTATGATTTTGATAGGTTTACAAAAAAGATGATTTCTATCACCCAAGATATTTCTATAAAAACTAAGCAAGTGGAAATAGAAATATAGGTACAAAACAATTTTGTATATTTGTGTAAGTAAACTCAATAATTATTTAGCAAATGGAGATAAAAGGGACTGCCGTAAAAACAACTCCGGATTTTGTGAAGGAGAAGTTTCCTGGTCATTTTCTCGAGTGGCTACAATCGATGCCCGAATCGTCGAGAAAAATATTTGAACAACCCATTTATGCAACCAACTGGTATAACCTTATTGATTCGGTTATAATTCCAACCCAAAAGGTTGGCGATTTGTTTTTTGATGGAGATCAAACCGAGGCGGCTCATCTTCTTGGCAGGTATAGTGCAGAAATTGCGCTAAAAGGTATCTACAAAATATTTGTTAGGGTTAGTAGCCCGCACTTTGTTCTTAGCAGAGCATCAAGCATTTTTTCCGCTTACTATAAACCATCCGATATTAAGGTAGTTGAAAGCAAGGATAAACGTTGCGTTCTTGAGCTAAAACAGTTTACCCAAAGCGAGATACTTATTATGCATCGTATTGCTGGCTGGGTTGAACAAACACTTGAAATTACGCTTAAAACTGCACTAAGAGTGGATGTGCAGAATGAAATCGTGGATAATATGCTTTCAACTAAAATAACGGCCGAGTGGGATTAATCCACGTTCCAATTAGGTAACCGAATATTGCATTTCAACCCGACGAAACAACAGCTCGTCGGGTTTTTGTTTTTTATGGCTTTAATTGAAAAGATATTTGCACTGTTGAACGTGGAATTTAAAAATCTGCAAAAGCCATGAAAATATTAATAGTAATCCTTACAATTTTTATTTCAACCTTGAGCCTTTCGGCTCAAACTGTAATTCGGGGTACAATAACCGACAGTAAGGGAGAGCCGTTGATGGGTGCAAATGTTTTTATAAAAGGTTCGTACGATGGAACCGCAGCGTTAAGTGATGGATCTTTTTCGTTGAAAACGTTACTTGGTGGTAACCAAGTAATTGTAGCAACCTTTATTGGTTTTGCACTTCAAGAGAAAGAAGTAGAAATTATTGGAGAAAGAATTGAAGTGTCATTTAAATTGAAGGAAGAATCGAATCGACTTGGCGATGTTGTAATTACTGCTGGTACATATGAAACTGCTGATCGGAAACGAAGCGTTACGCTTCAACCGCTCGATATTGTTACTACTCCCAGCGCTACAGGCGATATTTACGGGGCATTAACTTCCTTGCCGGGAACGGCAACTGTAGGCGAAGATGGAAGATTGTTTGTTCGTGGTGGCGATGGTTACGAAACCAAAACGTTTATCGACGGATTACTCTCGAAAAAACCTTACAGCTCCAGCGTTCCCGATTTGCCAAGTCGCGGACGATTTTCGCCATTCCTTTTTACCGGAACAACATTCAGCACTGGTGGATACTCGGCTGAGTATGGTCAGGCGCTTTCATCGGCACTGATTTTGAACACAAACTCGTTTCCTCAGCAAACACAAACCGATGTTTCAATAATGACCGTTGGTGGAGGCGTTTCGCAAACAGTAAAAGGAGATAAAACGGCTGCTTCATTTGGAGTTGATTACACAAATCTTACTCCGTACTTTCAGCTGGTTCCCAGCAAATTTAGGATGAATCAGTATCCCGAGTCGTTGGGCGAAACCTTCACTTTTCGCCAAAAAATTTCTGATAGCGGAATACTGAAAGCGTTCAGCACTTTCTCAGGAACACGATTTGGGTTGAATTATCCCGATCTTTCACTTCCAGGAGAAATGGCAGATATCTCAATTGCAAATCAAAATAGCTACACCAATATTTCGTACAGCGACGATTTGGGGGAAGGTTGGATTCTTAAAAGTGGCATAGCTTTCACATACGATAAAAACAAGCTGGATATGG
>CAZLXF010000027.1:0-4785 GCA_964563065.1 uncultured Rikenellaceae bacterium
TGGGTTTTAAAGCCAAAAAATATTTCTCCGGTTGCAACACTCCTTCATTTTCACGGAAATGCTGGGAACGTGTTAAGGCAGCATCGAGCAATTTCACCTTTAATTGAATATGGTTTTCAGATTTTTACTTTCGATTACAGCGGATTTGGTTTCTCACAAGGGAAGGCAACCATCGAAAATGTTCTGCTTGATGCGCATTCTGCCTTAACCTATGTGAAAAACAGACCCGATTTGCAGAATACTAAACTGGTAATTTATGGTCAATCGTTGGGTGGAAACTTGGCCGCAGTTGTTGCCTCGCAAAGGCAAAATGAAATTGATGGGTTGGTTGTTGAAGCCGCATTTAGTTCTCACAAAGATATTGCTGCCAGTAGGGCTGGTATTTTCGGAAGAATAATGGTTAAGGAAAGTTACAGTTCATCCGATTCTATTGTAAACTTTTTCAAACCAACTCTGTTTATACATAGCAAGAGCGATAAGGTTGTTCCCTATGAACTTGGAAAAAAAATATTTGCCAATGCCAACGAGCCAAAGCAATTTTTAACGATTGATGGAGAACACATTCGTGGACCAAAACTTTATTCGGACAGCATTTCGCAAAAAATTCTGTTTATGCTTAAAAATGAAAAGTAAATAATTATTTATATGAAGTGGAACTCAACACACATTCCCAGTCAGCAAGGGAAAATAGTAGTAATAACAGGTTCAAACAGTGGACTTGGTTTTGAAGCCGCCAGAGTGCTTAGCAAAAAGGGTGGAACCATTGTTATGGCAGTTCGCAGCCTCGAAAAGGGGAATGCTGCAGTAGCAAAAATTGTTCAAGAAAATCCCGATGCAAAGTTGGAATGTATTCAGCTCGATTTATCCGACTTGGAATCGGTAAACGAATTTGCCAAGGAATTTAAGCAGAAGTATAACCGTTTGGACATTCTCATTAACAATGCAGGAGTTATGTGGCCTCCAAAGAAGGAGTTAACCAAGCAGGGATTCGAATCGCAGTTCGGCATTAACCATCTGGGGCATTTTGCACTCACGGGCTTGCTTTTAAGAACTTTAATGGAAACCCCCAATTCAAGAGTTGTAACTCAAAGCAGTTTAGCGCACACAATGTGCGATGGAAGTTTTTTTAACGACATTAACTGGGAGAAAAGTTACAGCAAAACTAAGGCATATGCACAGAGTAAATTTTCAAACCTTTTGTTTACCTATGAGTTAAACAGGAAATTAAATGCGAAAGGAATTTCTACCATAGCCGTAGCTGCTCATCCTGGCGTTACTGGAACAAATTTGTTTAGGTCAACCAATAAAATCATGGAACGTTCCAGTAAGTTTATTGGACAGAAAGTTGAAATGGGAACTCTACCGCTTTTGCGGGCAGCAACAGAGGAAAAGTTAGCTGGCGGTGAATACTTTGGTCCTGCTGGTTTTATGGGACTTGCTGGTTATCCAAAGTTGGTGAAATCGAGCAAAATATCGCACGACAAACAGATGGCGAAACGCCTCTGGGAAATTTCTGAGAAACTAGCCGGTGTAGTTTATAACTTCTAGGTTAGCTTCTTTGGATAGTTAGTTATTTCTCTTATTTCCTCGTATAGCGGTTTTAGCTGTTTGTACATTTTTCGGTAAACTTTTTGGTAAAGTTTTTCATACAAATCTCTGTTTTTGGGAATTGGTTTGTAAACCTCGCCAACCCTACACATATTCTCAATTGCGGTTTCAAAGTTGGAGTAAAGTTTGAGCCCAACCACGCAGTTTATTGCTGCACCTAGGGCAGAAGTTTCAAAGGTATGTGGTTTCTCAACCGGCAGGTTGAAAATATCGGCAGTCATTTGCAATGCGTTGTTGCTCTGCGAACCTCCGCCTGAAACTCTCAGCTTCTGAATCTTTATTCCGTTGCGTTTCTGAGTTCTCAGTGAGCCTTCCTTTAGTGCGTAGGTTAGCCCTTCAATTATTGACCGGTACAAGTGGGCTTTGGTATGAACATCGCCAAAACCAATAACTGCTCCCTTGGCTTCAACTCCAGGAATTTTTACTCCGGGCGACCAGTAAGGTTGCAGCGTTAAACCCATCGATCCGGGAGGAATGCTGCTAATCATCTCATCGAAAAGTTCCTCAGCCGGTTTTCCCAGTTTCTTTGCCAGCTCAACTTCCTTGTGGCCAAACTCTTTTTTGAACCAGTTAATCATCCAGAATCCACGGTAAATCATTACTTCAGTATTGTAGAAGTTTGGAATAGCGCTAGGGTAGGATGGGAAGAATTTTATTACTTCAACATACTTCGGGTTTACGGTTTCAATGGTTGCTGTGGTTCCGTAACTTAAGCACGCAATTTCGGGTGAAATACAGCCTGAACCCAGAACCTCGCATGCTTTATCGGCAGCAGCGGCAATAACGGGAAGTCCCTCGGGAAGCCCGGTTTCCTGCGAAGCAGAATTTGAAATGTAGCCAAGTAGTTCCGATGGTTTTACTAATTCGACGAGTTTTTCTGGTTCAATAGGGAACATTTTTGAGTTAAACTCATTCGGCTTGCACCACCGTTGTTTTTCGTAATTAAAGGGCATGTAACCTACTGTGCTTCCAATCGAGTCGATGTATTTACCAGTTAACCTATGAACGAAGAATGCAGAAAGAAACATGAACTTGTGGGTTTTTTCCCAAATTTCAGGCTGATTTTGCCGAATCCAGTTCGATTCACCGTCCTTAATTGCGTGAACCAGCGATTCGTGCATATTTATCAACTTTAATCCGACTTTTATAAATCCTTTTGGCCATTTTTCAACCTTTGCCTTGCGCTGGTCGAGCCAAAGAATTGCCGGACGAAGAGGATTTCCGTCTTTATCAACGTTAACCAAAGTTCCACGCTGCGTTGTAATTGACATTCCTTTAATGCTTTCGATGGAAACATCGATATTGTCCATCAACCGCTTACAGGTTTGCGTAAGAATGTTCCACAGATAAATGGGATCCTGCTCGGCAAAGCCCGGCTCAGTTGAGAAGTAGGGTTCAACTTCGGTTCGTTCAATTCGAACAATGTTTCCCTTTAAATCGACAAGAACTGCTCTAATCGACTGTGTACCCGCATCAATTACTACTACGTAATTATCCATTGATATCAATTTAAAAACAACTACAATTTAGGAATTTTAAATCTAACTATGGAATAAGTCCTAGCGTTCCCCCGGGATTCATAATTCCATTTGGATCGAGATGATTCTTAATTGCTTGCATCAACTCCAGATTTTCTTTCCCAAGCTGCTGCTCCATCCATGGAGCAAGTGTTCGTCCAACTCCATGATGGTGCGAGAGCGACCCGCCCGCTTTGTTTATTGTTTCAATAATTCCTTTGTGGTACTCAATGTATTCGTTAAGTTCATCACCTTTCAACATTGGGCTTAGGAATGTAAAGTACAAATTTGCGCCGTTCTCGTATACGTGCGAAATATGAACCATAACCACAGTTTTCTCACGACTTTTCAGGTAACTTCTAACTGCCTTCCAAACGGGAATTAAATTATCCCACATTACGGCTGTTTCAAGCGTATCGGTCATAATTCCCAAATCCATTAACGGATCGCGGAGATATGCGCTTGAATAACGTTGCTCAAGCCATTTTTTTGTAGGATTTCCTCCAATTGAAAATCCTCCATTTTTCCTGCTAATTTTTGAAATCGATTTTGAAACTTGCTTTGTGTAGGCTCTATCGCCTTCAACGGCAACAAACATTAAACACCTGCTTCCCGATTTGTAGCCTAACGCATTTAGGAATTTGTCGGCAAAAGTTCCATCGAACCCTTTTGTTTTAAATGCAATCTCAGTTTCTTCCGGATCGGAAATACGGTAAAGATGCGGAAATCCAATTCCATTCTGCATTGCTGTACGCATGGCTTCAACTGCCGATTCGAAATTTTTGAATATGAAGGCTGAGTGCTTCGTATTTTCTGGACGAAATTTTCGAATCTTCATTGTAATTTCCACAATTACGCCAAGAGTTCCTTCCGAACCTGCAAAAATTTGGTGTAAGTCCCAACCCTGAGCGCTGGCAGGATAACACTTTGTTTCAATAACTCCGCTGGGAGTTACAACCTTAACGGCAAGAACCATGTGCTCAATTTTTCCGTAACCAGTTGATGCTTGCCCTGCACCTTTTGCCGCAAACCAACCGCCAACGGTTGAATATTCGAACGACTGTGGAAAATGCCCGCACGAGTAGCCTTTGGCATTCAGAAAATTTTCAAAAGCAGGGCCGAACATTCCAGCCTGAACTGTACAAGTTGAATTTATTTCGTTAACTTCCAGAACGTTATTAAGATGTTTTGTTAAATCGAGGCTGATCCCACCTTTTGGAGTTTCAACTCCACGGGTTACCGATGAATGTCCGCCGAAGGGAGTAACTGCAATTTTATTGGCGTTGCATAATTCAACAATTTTTACAACATCATCCATGCTTCGAGGAAACACAACCGCATCGGGAGGAGTAGGAATTTTTCCCATGCGAAGCAGAAGCAGATCGGCGTAATATTTCCCGTATGAGTGGGCAGCGCGCGAATAATCGTCGATTTGAACATTTTCTTTTTCAACAATCTGTTCCAACGTTGAGATTACTTCAGGGCTTAATCCGCTAGGCTTCTCAAGTTTAACCTGCTCGTTACCGTAAAGATGTTTCTGTTTGAGTTCCTCGTCGGTATACCCAATTTTCTCTTTAATAAGGTTAAGCGTTCCTTTGTCAACAACCGTTTCACGCTTATCGCCCCATTTAAAAATATCTCTGTATGTTCCGTTCATCGT
>CAZLXF010000027.1:4885-20039 GCA_964563065.1 uncultured Rikenellaceae bacterium
CTATTCCCTTGGTAAATTAAAAATCAACATTGCTTTTTTAACTTCCATTTGTGTTTTGTTTTCGTCCCAATTTAGCATTTCCTGTGCAATGTTGGTTACTTTATTGAAAACTTCATCGCCCGGATAACCGAGAGTCCCAATCCCAGTGCGGCGGAAGAAAATATCAGTTAGCGATTTAGCCATTTCGTGCTGGATTGCATGGGCAACCTCCGCTAAAATTTCGCCGTCCTTTGTAACAACCTCATCAAGGTTTGTACTTCCCTTTGCGAGAGCAAAAACTTCGTGACAATGCTCGCCGTAATGTTTCCCAACGTAGTCAACAGTTTCTGTTGAAAAATCGGGATAGTTGGATTTTAATTTTGTGATGAAATCGCTCATGTCCTTTATGTTACTTCCTTCTAAATACTGCTTGTTTGTTACTGATTTTCCGAGTCTTCTGTTTAACTTCTTTTCCACTTTTCTCATTGCCTGACAGGCAAGTTTTCGGCTGGTTGTGTACTTCCCGCCTTCAATGGTAATTAGGCCGTTAAGTCCATTTTTTGCATTGTCGTAAATTTCGTATTTCCGCGACGATTCGTACGAACCTTCGGTTTGGTCGTCGACCAGTGGGCGCAATCCGCCGTAGGCGAAAATGATATCATCGTACTCAATTTTCTCACAGCCGTAGTTATCATTTAAATCATCAATAAGTCCCTGTATGCTTTCCTTTGAAACTTTGTAATCATCGGGGTTTCCCGTGTATTCTTTGTCGGTTGTTCCAATAAGTGAATGGTTTCTCCACGGCATCAACATAACATGGCGTCCATCCTTAGTCATAACCGTTACAGCGTGCTTGTTTACAAGTTTTTTTGTGATGATATGAATTCCCTCAGAACGACGAATATGGTGTTTTTCATCCTCATCGGAATTTGCAGAATTAAGCACAATATCAGCCCAAGGTCCAGCACAGTTTATGGTAACTTTTGCGGTAAACTGGTGTTCGTTTCCTGTAAGCGAATCAACCACATTCACTCCTAAAATATTGCCGTTTGAACGAATGAACGATTTTACTTTTGCATAGTTCGCTGCCTTGGCTCCATTTGCAAAGGCCGATTTTAAAACGGCAAGTGTTAGTCGTTCGGGGTTAATATTCTGGCAATCGTAGTAAATGCTTGAACCTGTAAGTCCTTTCTTCTTCATGCACTGCTCAAGCTCAAGAGTACTTTTTTTACTTATGGTTTTATGAAGAGGCAACTTCTTCGATTTATCCCAAGTCCAAGCTTTATCGTACGATAAAATATCGTAAAGAACCATTCCCATAAAAAGGATGAAACGGTTGCTTTTGAGGTTGTTATAAGTGGGAACCATGAACGGAATTGGGTAAACGAAGTTGGGAGCAATATTCTCCCAAACTTTTCGCTCGGTGAGCGATTCGCGTACCAACCCAAACTCAAAATTTTTAAGATATCGTAAACCACCATGAATAAGTTTTGAAGTGGCTGCCGATGTTGCCTGTCCAAAATCGTCCTTTTCAAACAGAGCAACGCTGAGGCCACGGGTTGCTGCTTCGTATGCTACTGATACTCCAGTAATCCCGCCACCAATTATTATTACATCGAAGCTACTTTGAGAAGGTTTGTCGAAAATACGTTCCATTGCAGAAAGATTTTACTTTCTACAAATATCAGTTAGTAACTGTAAAAAGCTGTTTAACAAATGTTAAAAAACTTCTTTAAGTTGAAAACTTGATGAATACTTTTAGAAACGTGCAGTTATCTTAATATTTAACCTGCGCGATGTGAGGTAGTTTGGAACGGCGTAAGTTCCTGCAAGATTTTCCTGATTTCCAACGGTTTGAACCCAAAGGTACGAAATGGTATTTTTAAAATCGAAAAGGTTGAAAACTTCGGCACCAAGCCAAAGGCTTTTTAGCCACTTTACGCTGTTGAGCGAGTTTCCGCCTTTTCCTCTGTCGTCCTTAAAAACTTTAGTGAAACCAATATCTATTCGTTTGTACGATGGCATTCGGTCGAACAAATCGTACCTTTCCGATTTTGGCATGCCAAAAGGCAATCCGGTTCCAAAGTGTCCACTCAAGTGAACTCGAAATGTTGGCTGACCTGCAAGGTAATCCTGAAAGAAAACTCCCACATTAAAACGCTGGTCGGTTGGGCGAGGGTAGAAGCCAGGTTCAACTCTGCTTCCGTCGCTATCGATGAAAAAATCGTTTTCAATATCCTCAAAGGCACGCATAACCGAAATGCTGGCCCACGATTCGGCTCCCTCAACAAATTCACCGTTCACTTTCAGGTCGATTCCCTGAGCAAAACCGGTTGCCAAATTCTCGCCAGCATACTTAATGCGAACATTATCAATTTTGTAGGGAATAATATTGTTGAAATGCTTGTGGTAAATTTCGGCCTGAAACCTAAAGGGACGCTTCCACGCAACGAAATGGTACTCGCTTCCCAGAACAATGTGGATTGATTCCTGAGCACGAATATTGGGGTTCAAACTCCCGTTTGCCAAGCGAAATTCTTTGTAAATGGGTGGTTGGTGATAGTATCCACCTGAAATATGGAAAGCGATATTTCGTTTCCAATCGGGTTTAATTATTGCGGAAGCGCGAGGACTAAGGTTCAGCTGTTTGTTGTACGACCAGTATGTGGAACGAATTCCGGCTGTAAGGGTTAATGCCAACTTTTTAAAATCGAAAGTAAAAGCATCCTGAATGAAACCGGAGTAACGGTTTGAAGTAAGCGTATTAGCCGAACGGAGCCAGTAGTTTAAAACCAACTCCTCGCCATTGTAGGGAACAACGTATCCCGATGAATCAATAAGTTCCCACTCGTTTATTTCGTCGCTAATGTTTTCAATCTGAAAACGGAAGCCCCACTTCAACTTGTTGGTTTCGGTTACGTGCGAACCGAGGTGTTCAAAGCGATAAAAATCAGCATTCAAAAAATTTCGGGCATGATTCAGGAATCCGCCAATTCCAACATTTATAAGGCTGTCACCATAGGTCGTTGAACCTAAATTGTTGTCTAATTCGTTCAGTAGGTACTGTCCAAGTACGTCGAAAGTTTCCGCTTCGCGGGCCATGTAGGTGCTGGTAATTACTTTCAACGAAAGATCTTCAGTAGGACGAAAATCGAAGGTTACTGCACCCTGCGTCGTTTGGAATCGGTTCACCTCCTGACCATCGTAGTATACTTTCAGCTGTAAAGCATTGTTAAATGTTCCAAAGCGCGTTTCCCTAATTTCAGGAACAAAAAGGTAATTGTTGGATGAATAGTTTCCCAAAAAACTAATGTTAAACTTGTTGCTGAAACGCCAAACCAGGTTGGTTTGAAAATCGATGAAGGAGGGTTTGTAATCGCCCTTCACGTCCAACGTTTTTAGGAGATACTGAGAAGTTTTATAGCGAATTCCAGAAATGTGGGTGAACTTTCCGTTTTTTGAAACGCCCTCAATCACCCCGCTTGCGCCCAGCAGACTTAACTCTGCCCGTGCCGAATTCTTCATGGGCTGGCGATAGCGAATGCTCAGTACCGAAGCCATTTTATCACCAAACTCGGCGTTGAAACCTCCAGCCGAAAACTCAACACCTTCAACCATGTCGGAGTTAATGAAGCTGAGCCCTTCCTGCTGTCCCGAGCGAATAAGGAATGGACGGTAAACCTCAATGTCGTTTACGTAAACCAAATTCTCGTCGAAGCTTCCACCGCGAACCGAGTACTGCGAGCTAAGCTCGTTGGATGAAGAAACGCCAGGCAACGATTTTAGCAACGATTCAAAATTTCCCGAAACATCGGGGATAAAGTCGATATCTCTGTGATCAATTCGTTCAATGTTTCCAAACCTTCGTTGGTAGGCTAGTACCGAAACTTCCTCAAGTTGGCTTTGTGCACTTTGAAGAGTAACGTTAAACTGTTTCTTTTCTCCTGCTCGAATACTCGTTTTTATCGAAAAACTTGCATAGCCAATGCTAGAAAACTCAATGGTTAGAGTATCGGCTTGAGGAACCATTAGCTTGTATTTGCCAAACTCGTTGGCAGCAATTCCAATTGTGGTTCCTTTAACCACAATGTTTGCATAGGGAACAGGTTTGCCTTGTTCATCGGTAACGCTACCATAAACTTGTCCTAACCCTTGGCTGTAAACTTTTTGAGTAGGGTTGAGTGTGAAAAGAAAAAAAATGGAAGCAATAAATAATTGCAGGAATGAAATATTTTGAAATCGTTTAATCATCGAGCTTACCAAACAAATATTATTAACTATTCAAAAAACTACAAACCTAATAGAAAATTGTCCAACAACATCACATTTCCCGAAAATTATAAAAAAGTACGATTTAATAGGGCGAGGTTTATTTGATTAAACTAACTTTGTTACTTTATAAAATGAATGAATTGAACACATACACTAAAACCACTTTACGATGAAAAGAAATCAGTTACTAATAGTTGTACTAATTGTTGGAGCATTACTGCTAATTATTTTTGGTAGCAGAATGTTTTACATTCTTCAACCGGGAGAGCGCGCAGTAATTTTTAGACCATTCACTTCAGGGCTTGATAAGGAAAATATTTACATTCCAGGTTTTCATATAGTTGCACCATGGAACGATTTCCATGTTTACGATGTAAAAGAGTTGAAGGCTGAGGAAACTATGGATGTACTTGATAAGAGTGGTCTTAAGGTTATAATCGATGTTTCGGTTCGCTTTAATCCCATTTATAATAAAATTGGGTCATTGCATGAGATATTTGGAAAGAACTATATCAATCAGCTTGTAATTCCCGAGGTACGTTCCTCGGTAAGGCAAGTAGCTGGTCGTTTTACTGCTGAAGAAATATACTCAACAAAACGAAGCGAGGTAGAGCTTACAATAATTACCGAAACAGCCAAAATATTGAATAAGAATTACATTGACATGAGAGCGCTGTTAATACGAAGCATAAATCTTCCAACACAAATTCAGCAAGCTATTGAAAGTAAGCTAACCCAGGAGCAGGAAGCTTTGGCATACCAGTTTAAGCTGGATAGGGAAAAGAGCGAGGCTGAACGTAGAAGGATTGCTGCTGAAGGCGAAGCGCGTGCGAATCAAATTATCAACAGCAGCTTAACAACAAATCTTTTGAGAATGAGAGGAATAGAGGCCACTGCGGAGCTGATTCAATCTCCAAACTCAAAGGTAATAGTTATTGGTAGTGGAAAGGACGGTCTCCCTCTAATTTTAGGAGGAAACTAGACTAATAATTTACAAATTTTAATTTTTTATAGCTACAATTACGTATGATTCAGCGAATTCAAACGGTTTTCTTAGTAATTGCAACAATTATGATTGCATTTACCGTATTTTTTCCCATAGCCCAAATGGTTGGGGCGGCCGATGGAATTATTTATGAGTTAGGTTTCAAAGGATTTTTAGTTCAGGAAACTGGAGAGAATGCTGCCTTCAGCACGCTTCCACTTTCAATACTAATTTCATTATGCCTGCTTATTACTGTTGTAACCATTTTTTTGTATAAGCGACGAATGTTGCAAATAAGGCTTTCAACCTTCAATATAATTTTGCTTGTTGGTTTGCAGGGCCTAATGTTTTACTACATAAAAATGGCTCAGAAAGCCGTAACTGCCGATTTTTCGTTTACATTTTTCTTTGTTTTTCCCATTGTTTCTGCAATTCTCGTTTTTCTTGCCCTTAGGGCAATTGCTCGCGACGAGGCGTTGGTTAGAAGTTTGGATAGACTTAGATAGCAATAAAAAAACTAACACCGATTAACTTGCCTAAAAACAGGTTAATCGGTGTTTTTTATTGATGGTTATCAATATTTATAGGTAAACCATATGCTCCTGATCGGTTATCTTTTCGCAGTAGTGGCATTTTAACGAAACGTTTTCCTTATCAATAACCTGAAACTTTGTTTTTACTGCTTCAACGTTGGTAATACATTTTGGGTTAACGCATTTTACAATGCCTGAAATGCTATTAGGGACTTCAACCACCTGTTTTTCAACAACCACGTAGTTCTTAATAATGTTGAGTTTTGCAAGTGGAGCAGCCAGGGCAATTCGGTTTATTTCCTCCCGTTCAAAAAACTTATCGGCAATTTTTATAATTGCCTTCTTCCCAAAGCGGTGACTTTCCATGTTGGTACCGAAAGTAATGAGGTTGTCGAACTTATCGAGCCCGAGAATGGAAATTACCTTGAAAAGGTTCTGTGCCGGAATGTGGTCAATTACGGTTCCGTTTTCTATTGCGCTAACGCTCAGCTGTTTTTTCTCTATCATGGTTATGTTATTTTAAATTATTTTAAACCTAGAATTATTGCCATAATGGCCATACGTGTGTAAACACCGTTCATGGCTTGAGGGAAGTAGTATGCCTTTGGGTTCTCGTCAACGTCGGCGTGAATTTCGTTTACTCGGGGTAGCGGATGAAGAACTCGCATGTTGGGTTTTGTATTTTCCAGCATCTTATTGCGGAGTACGTAAACGTTTTTAACCTTTTCGTATTCGAGCGGATCGGAGAAACGTTCTTTTTGTACTCGGGTCATGTAAATTATGTCGGCCTGATCGAGGTTTTCATTCAAATCGGTTTGTTCGGTATATTTCAGGCCTAGCTCGTTCAAATACATTTTGTATTCGTTGGGCATTTGAAGTTCCTTGGGAGCAACAAAGGTGAAAGTAGCACCAAAACGGCTCATGGCCATAAGCAACGAGTGAACAGTGCGCCCGTACTTTAAATCGCCAACAAGAAAAATGTTCAGGTTTTGCAGAGTTCCCTGTGTTTTGCGGATTGAAAAAAGGTCGAGCAGCGTTTGGGTTGGGTGCTGGTTTGCTCCATCGCCTGCGTTAATTATGGGAACAGGCGAAACTTCGCTCGCGTAGCGAGCACTTCCCTCAACCGGGTGGCGCATTATAATTAAATCGGAGTAGTTAGCAACGGTAAGAATTGTGTCCTTCAAACTTTCTCCCTTCGACACCGAAGTGTTTGCAGCTTCTGAAAAGCCAATAACTTTTCCTCCCAATCGATTCACCGCGCTTTCGAAACTTAAACGAGTTCGGGTTGAGGGTTCGAAGAACAGTGTGGCCACCACATTTTTATTCATGATGTTTTGAATCGGGTTCTTCTCGAACTCCTCAGCCAAATCGAGGATTTTGATAATCTCCTCCTTGCTTAGCTCATTGATTGCTACCAGACTTTTGTTTTTCATTGTGTTTGATTTAGGTTATAGTTGTTAAGATATTTTCAAAAAAAAGCCTCGTAAAAACGAGGCTAATAGTGCTATTCCGTTCGAATAAAATCTGCTATTGCAGAGTCAATTTTTTCAATTTTATCCAGTACCATCGCCGTTTTTGCCTGCCTTACTGAGAGCGTTATGGAACAGTTTGTATCGAAATGCTGCTCTACAACTCCCAAATCTTCATCCTTAACCAGCTTCATCACATCATTCATTGCCGGGTAAGCAAAATTTACCTTGTAAATGTCATTCACCATTTTTGTAATAATTTCTGCGCTATCGAGTGCCTCCGATGCTGCGGTTTTGTAAGCATTTATTAATCCTGAAACACCCAACTTTGTTCCTCCAAAGTAACGAATTACAACAACCAAAACATTCGTTAAATTTCGGCTAACTATTTGTCCGTGAATTGGTTTTCCTGCTGTACTCGATGGTTCACCATCGTCGTTGGCTCTCCAGCTTTCACCGTTAAAACCAAGAACGTACCCGTAGCAGTGGTGGCGTGCATCGTGATACTCTTTCCTTAGCGAAGCTAAAATTTCTTTTATTTCCTCTTCGGTTGATGTGGGATACGCCTGTGCAATAAACTTACTTCCCTTCTCCTTGTAAAGGCCTTCAGATTTCTCTTTTATTGTTTGGTATGTATCAGTGTAATCCATTCAAACTAACTTAATGAG
Organism: uncultured Rikenellaceae bacterium; assembly: GCA_964563065.1. GTDB lineage: Bacteria > Bacteroidota > Bacteroidia > Bacteroidales > Tenuifilaceae > DAOSWM01. The sequence goes on from CAZLXF010000027.1 coordinate 12,792, forward strand.
AGAATAAAAATTGCGAAAAGTGAAAGTATAATTCCAGCCCAGTTAATTCTTGTAGGTCGCTCATTAAAAAATGAGAATCCGATAAGAACGCTAAAACCAACAATGCCAATGTTATTAATTCCAAAAATAACTGAGCCCATAGCTTGCTGTCCGGTTGAAATGTCAACATGGTTTAAGGCAAGAATTAAAAAGTACATTGAACCGAAGTTGAACAAACCCAGCAGCGCACCCAGAATCCATGATTTTACACTTATTAAACTCTTTGCGGCACTTCTGTTAAACGGAAGAATTAGAATCCCAACAAGTAGTGAAACAGAGAATGTTAACGAGGAGAAAGTGGGTGTTAGCTCGCTTGAAATGTAAGTGGATTGTGCAAATTTTACGAATGAATCAACAATTCCCATCCCGATGAACAGGAAGGCAGGAAGAAGAATCTTTTTTAAATCTAACTTTTTGTCGTTCTTCTTGTAAACCGTCAGAAAAACGGAGATAACGGCGAGAATAATACCTGCAAGTTTAATGGGAGTTAGAGAATCGTTTGCATCGTAGTAAATTGAAAAAGCTATTGGTGCAATAACCGACATTTTAACCGCAACGGTAGTAACTGCAACTCCTGCATTTTGGGTGCTTTTCCCAATTACATAGAACATTATTATAAACATTATCCCAATAAGTATTGCAATTGGGAACCACTTTTCAGAAAAAAATGAGATTGTGAAAGGGTTGCTACTGCTCAAAAAAAAACCTGCTAGGCAGGCAGTAAGATAGTTAACAATAATTGCACTGAAAGTATGTACTTTGTATCGACCAATCAGTTTAAATGCAACTAGTATTAATGTTGATGAAAGGATGCTAAGCGCTAAAAAAATCATTCTTAAAAGTTTGAGCAAAATTATAGTTTTTTTATTTCTGGTACAACTTTTACTCTTTCCCTTTTTACGAAGCTTATTAAAAAGTTATCAACAGCTTCTTTTATTTGTGGTAGTAATTTTCATGTCTTTTATTAATTCATAATGTGTAACATATTTCTATGCGAGTACAATAAAAAAACTATTTTTGTAATGGAATATAGCAAGTTAATGGTAAAAATCTTTCATAATCGATTATTTCCTTTTGTTTGTTTTGCATTTGTGCTTTTAGGTTTACTAGTAAACCAAGGAGTTTCACAGGAGCAAACAGATTTTGAACCCTACGATCCGGTTCGTATAAAGTATAAGTTAGGGCTTGCTTTAAATAATGCAGTTACTGAGTCTGATGTTTCATTGTCGGTAATTAACAATGCAATTGCCGAAATTGAAAAAACTAGGGACTGGAACATGCTTTTCGAAGCGCAGTGGGTTAAAGCCAAATATTTTATTGCAAACCAACAGTTCGATGAAGCGTTAATTGCTGCTAACCAGGCATACTTGGTAGCTGTTGAATCGAAATCCGATATCAACAGGCTGAATGCCTACCATTTACTCTCCCAAATTCATCTCGATAAAAATATTAGGGAGGAAATGCTTGAGTACCTTTACAAGGGCTTAACCCTGAGCAAGCAGCTGTTCGACACAGCAAGCATCTCCTTTTTTCTGGTAACCATTCCCGATGTTGAGGTTGAACTGGGAAATGTTAGTCGTGCAATGGAATACTCGCTTCAGGCTGTCGATTTTTTTCAAAGTTTCAACGATTCGGTTAACATAGCAAAATCGCATGTAACGCTTGGAATTGTTCATAGTAGCTTGGGTAATTTCCCTTCGGCAAAGAAGAATTTTAATACTGCGCTGGAAATTTTTGAAAGTTTAAACGATACGTTATCAGTTGGGAGAACGCTTACTACAATATCAGGAGTTTACATTAATGAGTTCGATATGATGGAAGCAGAGAAGTACTGTTTGCAGGCCATGAAATATCTGGAAAATATTGATATTAGAGAGTTCTACAATGCAAAGTCGATGCTTGCAGAAATTATGATACATAAAAGAAATTTTACGCAGGCCGAAGAAATATTAAATGACGTAGAGAAGTATCAAAACCAAATAGGCGATTTACGAGGATTACCTTTAACGTTAATTCGAAAAGGGGAACTTTTTTTACTGAATAAAAATACTTTTAAAGCAATAGAAGCGTTTGATTCAGCCTTATCGCATGCAAAACTTTCGGGTTCAACCAAACAAATGCAGCAGGCTTACCTTGGCCTTTCGAAAGCTTACGCAACGCTAAACGATTTTTCAATTGCGTTTAAAAATTTAAATCAATATGTGGTTTTAACCGATAGTTTGTATAATCTCAAGAAGGTAAGCGAAGCCACAAAACTTGAGCAGAAAGTTGAGCAAGAAAAGCACGAAGAACAAATTATGATTAAGGAGCTGGAGCTGGAGCGCAATAAGGCTTTCATCTCGAAGCAACGGCAAAATCAGGTTCTACTTTTGTTAACACTTGCACTTTCCATAGCAATTATAATTTTTTCATACCGTGAGTACCGCCATAAAAAGCATGCGAATAAGCTGCTTTCAGCTCAGAAAGAAATATTAGAAAAAAAGAAGCGATACGCCGAAAAACAAACCCGCGATTTTACCGACAGCCTTAACTATGCCAATCGAATTCAGCAGGCAATACTTCGAGCATCACTAAAGTTTAAGGAGTACTTTCAGGAATCGTTTCTGCTTTTTGTTCCGCGCGAGATTGTTAGCGGCGATTTTTACTGGTTTAAGGAGAAGAAAGGAAGGCTGCTTTTTGCCGTAGCCGATTGTACTGGTCATGGCGTTCCCGGAGCTTTTATGAGCATTATTGGAACTTACGGATTGAACAGAACTGTTTCCGAGCAGAATATAACTAACCCGGGCGATGTATTAAATAACGTCAATGAATTCTTTCGTGAAAGCCTTGAACAGCGTGAAGGAGTTGAAATTTTCGACGGAATGGATATTGCCCTCTGCAGCTATGATTCCACAACCAAGGAGTTAAGCTATTCGGGAGCAAATATTCCATTATTCATTTCTCGAAGAATCGAGCTGCCTCCGGCAGCCAGTAACATTGCTTCAAAAAATCAGAGCCATATTCTTTACCAAATACGGCCAAATAAGCAGCCTGTAGGCTCTTACTTTGAAAAAGTAAACTTTGTAACTCATAGCATTAAACTGCTGGATGGTGATATGGTTTACATTTTTACCGATGGTTTTGCCGACCAGTTTGGTGGCCCCGATGGGAAAAAGTTTCGAACTACAGAATTGCGAAAGCTCATTTGTAATCTCGCCGATACACCACTAGACAAACAAAAGAAAGTTCTGGAACATACCTTTACCGACTGGAAAGGTAGGAAGAGTCAAGTTGACGATGTTTGTGCAATGGGGTTAAAGGTTTGATATAAAAGTTTATATGATATTTTCCAAAAAAAAAGATTGTACGTTTTTGTTGTTTTCAGAAAAAATAGTTTAGCTTTGCTGCTGTATTGAACTACATCCCTTGAAAAAGGTTTGTTTATAAAGAAGAGCGGAGAGAACAGGCTCAATGATGCTCTAGCAACCCTCAACCTAGTTGTTGAAAAGGTGCTAAAACCTGCCCGAAAGGGAATTATAAATTTTAACCAAAATGAAAGCACAAAACTTCTCACATCGTTTTTACTTATTGTTTAATGCTGGCTTAGTTATTTCACAAATCCAGCATATGTTTTCTTTCCTTTGTAGCAGCCAGAAAGGGTCAATATGCTCCATGCGTAGCCAGCTTAGCTGGTAACCTTATAGCCTCTAAAAATACTAACAGGTACGAATTAATGCAATCCAAGGGATTGCAAGAGGCATCACTATTACTTTTTACAGTTAAACTCTTATTTTAACATTTGAAAATGAAATCACAATCATATAGTTTTGAAACGCTTCAGGTTCATGCCGGATACGAACCCGATCCGGTTTCGTTGTCGCAAGCTGTGCCGCTTTACCTTACAACTGCTTACCGATTTAAGAATAGCAATCACGCTCAGCAACTTTTTGCTCTTGAGGAGCAAGGCAATATCTACAGCAGGTTAACAAATCCCACAACCGAAATTCTTGAAAAGAGAATCACTGCCCTTGAAGGAGGAATCGGTTCGCTTGTAGTTTCTTCGGGGCATGCTGCGCAGCTAATAGCAATCACAACAATTCTAGCAGCTGGCGATTCGTTGGTTGCTTCGCCTTACCTTTACGGAGGAACTTATAATCAGCTGAAAGTTTACCTTAAGAATTTTGGAATAAATACTCGCTTTGCTAAAAGCGAAAAGGTTGAAGATATTGAAGCAAAAATTGATTCCACAACAAAAGCAATATATGTTGAAACAATTGGAAACCCCGGTTTTTCAGTTCCCGATTTTCAGGAATTAAGCAAACTATCGGAAAAGTACGGAATTCCCTTAATTGTTGATAATACTTTTGCGGCAGCGGGATTTCTTTGTCGCCCAGTTGAGTTCGGCGCTCACATTGTTGTTCAGTCGGCCACAAAGTGGATAAACGGACATGGAACTGTACTTGGTGGAGTTGTTACCGATTCAGGTAACTTTGACTGGAATAACGGAAAGTTTCCATTGCTTTCTGATCCTTCCGAAGGTTATCATGGTTTGAGGTACACCGAAAAATTTGGAAATGCTGCTTTTATTGCACGTGCTCGTTGCGAGGGACTTCGCGATTTAGGGCCATGTATTAGCCCGTTTAATTCATTTCTGCTGCTTCAGGGATTGGAAACTCTTTCGTTACGAGTTGAACGTCAATGCGAAAATGCGATGAAACTTGCGAAGTGGTTAAAAATTCATCCCAAAGTTAAGTTTGTGAACTATTTAGGGTTAGAAGAGCATTTTTCTCATAAATTAGCAAAGAAGTATTTTAGAAATGGTTTTGGAAGCGTGCTAACTTTTGAAATTGATGGCGATCAGAATAAAACCTCTCGTGTTGTTGATAGTCTAAAGTTGGTGAGCCATGTTGCCAATGTTGGCGACTCGCGAACGCTAATAATTCAACCGGCAAATACAACGCATCAGCAGCTAAGTAGCGCTGAACAGAAGAAAGCAGGTGTAACGCCTAGCTTGCTGAGAGTTTCGGTTGGATTAGAGCACATCGATGATATTGTTGCAGATTTTGAGAATGCTTTAAGAGAAATTTAAACAAATTTGAATTTTTGAAATGATTAGAAAAACTTACACTCACAAAGGAGAGTTTAAACTAGAATCTGGTGAAATTCTTACAGATATTGAGATTTGCTATCATATTTCTGAGGAAATCATAAATAAACAGAAGCCTGTAATTTGGATTTGCCACGCCTTAACTGCCAACTCCGATGCGGAGGATTGGTGGCCGGGAATGGTTGGAAAAGGAAAACTTTTCGATCCAGAAAAGTACAATCTTGTTTGTGCAAATATCCTTGGAAGTTGTTACGGAACAACCGGAGCGCTCAGCATAAATCCTAAAACTGGAAAACAATGGTTAAACAGTTTTCCTTTGATTACTGTTCGCGACTGGGCAAATGCACACGAAATTTTACGTGAATATCTGGAAATTGAGAAAATTTTCCTTGTAACCGGTGGATCCATTGGCGGATTTCAAAGTATGGAGTGGGCCATTATGTTTCCTGAAAGGTTTGAGAACATGATGCTTGTAGCTACAACATACATGCAAACTCCTTGGGCAATTGCTATTAACGAAACTGAGCGAATGTCCATTGAAGCCGATGCGTCGTTTTTCAATGGCGACCCAAACGGTGGCAAAGCCGGATTGGCTGCTGCACGCGGACTAGGACTTTTGAGTTACCGAGGTTACGAAGCGTACAACATAACCCAATCGGAAAAGGATAACGAAAAGGTTTCGGATTTTCGTGCTTCCAGCTATCAGCGTTACCAAGGTAAAAAATTGATAGATCGGTTCAACGCGCATTGTTACCATTCAATTACTCGCAGTCAGGATACGCACAATGTTGCCCGTGGTAGAGGAAGTTTCGATGAGGCTTTCTCGAAGGTTAAAGCCAAAACGCTTTGTGTGGGAATTTCAACTGACATTCTTTTTCCACCTATCGAACAGAAAAGGTTGGCTGGGTTCATTCCAAGTGCCATTTATGCTGAAATCGACTCCGATTTTGGGCACGATGGTTTTCTGATTGAAAACGAAAAGTTAAGTAAGATTATTTACGATTTTTTAATTCACGCAAAGTGAAACGCAAAAACAAACAAAATGAAAACACAAGATACTAAACAAACAATTGGACTTTTTGGATTTGGAGTGGTAGGCGAAGGTCTTTACCACGTTCTCCAAAAGAGTCCGGCAACAAAAGCCCAAATAAAAACCATTTGCATCAAGGAACCCCAAAAGGAAAGGTCCATTCCAAGTGAAATTTTTTGTACCGATTACAACAGAATAATCAACGATTCAGAGATAAACCTTGTTGTTGAACTAATTAGCGATGCTGATGAGGCGTACAAAATCGTAAAATCGGCATTACTTTCAGGGAAAAGTGTTGTTTCGGGTAACAAAAAGATGCTTGCCACGCATCTTGAGGAGCTAATTAATATTCAGAACGAAACGGGCAACTCATTGCTTTACGATGCTTCAGCTTGTGGCAGTATTCCGGTAATCCGTAACCTTGAAGAATACTACGATAACGATCTGCTTTTGTCCATAACTGGCATTCTCAACGGTTCATCGAACTACATCCTTTCAAAAATTTTCAACGAGAATAGTTCCTACGAACAAGCTCTGTGCAAAGCGCAGGATTTAGGTTTTGCCGAGGCCGACCCAACCCTAGATGTGAGCGGACAGGATTCCTCAAATAAACTTATTATTCTTGCAACTCATGGATTTGGTACTATTGTTAAACCCAACGAAATTTTTGTTAGCGGAATCGACAAACTAAACAATTTCGACATTCGTTTTGCAAAGGAGAAAGGTTTTAAAATTAAACTGATTGCTCAAGCCACAAAAATAAACGGGAACTCCTTTAACCTTTTGGTAATGCCCAAAATGGTTTCACCCGATGATTATATATATAATGTTGAGGATGAGTATAATGGTGTGGTAATTCGTGGAGAATTCTACGAAAAACAGTTTATGTTTGGTAAGGGAGCAGGCGGTTTTCCTACTGGAAGTGCAGTTCTTTCTGATATAACAGCCCGTATGCATGGTTACAGGTACGAGTATAAGAAGCGAAAGTACTTCGAAACGCCAAGTTTTACAAACGATGTAAATATTAAAATTTATCTGCGATATAAGGATATTATCGATTTTGGTCATTTCGATTTTGAAAGTATCGATGAGA
>CAZLXF010000028.1:0-19869 GCA_964563065.1 uncultured Rikenellaceae bacterium
CAGGGATGTCGGCAAACAGGGGCAAATGCAGGCAGACATGCCGCAAAGCCTATATGTTAGGGCTCATCAGGCTGGTTCTCATCAAAATAAAGGTTGGGAAACTTTTACTGATGCTGCTATAAAGGCACTCTCAAAACACAGAAGTAACATCGTATTTTTACTTTGGGGTTCGTATGCACAGGCAAAAACAAAAATTATTGAAACGGGCAAACATCTTATTCTAAAAGCACCTCATCCATCGCCACTTTCAGTTTACCGTGGATTTTTTGGATGTAAACATTTCTCAAAAACTAACGTTTACCTTAAACAGCATAGTTTACAAGAAATCGATTGGCAAATTGATTAGCAAGTAAACTTTTGTAACTTTACTTTTATATAAAACATTTTCGTCATGAAAAAATTATTCAATTACTTACCTATAATGCTGATAGTTACAGGCTCATTTTTGTTTACGGCTTGTGAGAAAAATCCAAATGAAGAAAACCCCTATGTTCCAATTTATTTAAATGAATATGAACTGATTGGAGAGTTCACAACCGATGAAATTATTTCATCCCTTTCGGAAACAGGACTGTTTCCAGCCGAAACCTCAGTTTTTATTAAATATAACATAAAAGCCTACAGAATAACTTATTACACTATTTCATACAACAATGAACCCATAATTGCATCGGGTGCTCTTTTAGTTCCCGACACTGAATCGCCCTTGCCTTTAATAAGTTTTCAGCACGGAACAATAACAGAAGAGAGTAGCGCTCCTTCAAATTTCGATTCATTTTACACCGATGCTGCAACTGTATTTGCTTCAACCGGATTTTTCATAGCACTTCCTGATTACATTGGTTATGGAGCATCGAAAGATATTCCACACCCTTACGAACATCAAAAGTCGTTAGCAACTGCATGCCGCGATATGATTAGAGCATCGTACGAGTTTTCCAAGGTTGAGAAAGTTAGCCAACCAAATAATCAGCTTTTTTTAACTGGCTACTCCGAGGGTGGCTATGCAACCATGGCAACATTCAAACTTCTACAGAATCAGCATCCCGATGAATTTACCATAACAGGAGTAACAGTAGGAGCGGGTGCTTACAATAAAACTGAATTTGCTAATTACATTATTAGCTCAAATGAAAACCAGCAGCATATTAGCAGCTTCGTTTGGGTGCTCGATGTTTACAACTCTATTTATTCAAATTTAAATCGCCCCTACACTTACTATTTTAACGAACCGTGGGCTTCTACCATTGAAAACTACGGGCCTTTTGCCAACATTGAGCAGAATCCCCAACTTCTTTTTAATGAAAGTTTTATTCAGGATTTTTCATCCGGTAACGACTCTGAACTGAACACTGTACTAGCTGATAACGATTGTTTCGATTGGACACCTTTAGCCCCGTTACAAATGTATCATGGAACCGATGATATTTATGTTCCATACTTCAATTCTTCTACGGCGTACGATGCTATGGTTAGCAATGGTTCAACTACAGTAGAGTTAATTCCTATAATTGGCGGCGATCATGCTACTTCGGTAACTGATTATTATACAGGAACATTCCTATTCTTCTTTAACCTTTTAAATCAGTAATTACCAAAATGAACCTGGTTGCCGATATCGATATTCCTTTTATTAGAGGGATATTTGAACCTTACTTTAATTCTGTTGTATATAAAAAAGGTTGCGATATTGAACAAAGCGATGTTCAGAATGCTGATATCATTATAGTTAGAACCAGAACAAAATGCAACGAACTTCTCTTGAAAAATTCAAGGGTTAAAGTAATTGCCACTGCAACCATTGGTACCGATCACATCGATATGGATTTCTGTAATTCTGCTGGGATTAAAGTATTTAGTGCCCCCGGATGCAACTCTGCTGCTGTGCAGCAGTATGTTCTTGCCAGCATTTTGGAGTACATAAAGTTTTTACCCGAAAAAAAACAGCTTACTCTTGGAGTTGTAGGTGTTGGAAATATCGGGCGATTAGTATGTGATGTTGGGAATGCATTGGGAATGAAAGTGTTGAAAAACGATCCTCCAAGAGAAAGGGCAGAGGGAGGTACGTCCTTCGTAAACATCGACACAATTGCAAAGCAGAGCGACATAGTTTCTTTTCACGTTCCGTTTTCAAGGGTTGGTGTTGATTTCACATACAATCTGGCGGATGAGTTTTTTTTCAAGAAATTAAAATCTAATGCTTTAATTATTAACACCTCACGTGGTGGAATTGTAAATGAGAAAGCGCTATTTGAAGCAAGTTATACTAAAGGTGTTCACTACATTCTTGACGTTTGGGAAAACGAACCTACAATAAATTGTGATTTACTTAGTAACGCAATGATTGCGACCCCACACATTGCTGGTTATAGCCTCGAAGGGAAGATAAATGCAACGAAAATGGTAGTCGATTCAATATTTCACTATTTGGGATTACAAAAAAAATGGGAGCCAGAAAATAATTTAGCTGAACATAAAATTTATATAGACTCGCATAAATTTATTGATAATAAAGAGGTTATTATAAATAAACTAATGAAGGAAGTTTACAATATTCGTTTGGATGATGAGAATTTTCGGCAAAATCCAGCAAATTTCGAAATGCTCCGTAACTCATATTGCTACAGAAGAGAGAATAGTGCCTATAAAATTATTGGAAAGGATTTTTACAACAAGGAAATAATAGAATTGCTAGGTTTCCAAACAGGGGATGAGAAAATCTAGTAACCAATTACCCAAAGCACTAACTCCTCATTAATGCATTTATCTACAATTTTTAACAACTCTCTGTTTATTATAGTAAGCCTACGTTGATAGAATCGCCAGCAAGTTTGCCAGTTTGGATCAACCTTAGCTAAATCGATAAGCAAATCGCGACCTAGGAATATTCCTGTTACGTACTCCTTAAACTCATCCAAGGTTTGAATAGCTGTGAGCTGCTGGAGGTTAACTTCTAACTCGTTCCTTAGAGGAACAATTTTTCGGCTATTGAACTTGGTTTGGCCAATAAACTCAAACAAGTGATTGCTTCGCTCGAAGCAACCAGCATATATGTTAAATACGCTACTGTTCAAGTAAAACGACTCGGGATCGCATTTGTTATAGTTCTCGTTATCGCCAGTAATGTTGAACTCAACAAAATCGATACATTCATCCTTGGTCATTATGCCAAGCTTCATATCTTCAAAAGTTTTTACCAAAGATAATAATTAGTAGGTTTGGTGACAAAATATGCAGATAAAAATATTGATTAATTATATAACACTTAATAAACAGATGCTAACGCGGAATGTACTTGGCAATTCGTTTTGCTAACCTCCAGAAATGGAATCGTTCTACGTACTTATTAAGTGCTTTAAATAGGTTTATTAGCAATGCTATGTAGAAGAAAAAACTCATTAGCCAAAGTACTGCAATATTGAACCAAACAGTATCAACATTATAGTTTCCGATTTTTTTTATTGGTGAAAATAGGTGTGCCCTACCAAAGTTTGAGGTTGGAATGGCAAATCCTGCATGGTATTTTCGCACAAACTGGTTTTTGTAGGCAACAATCAATTCCATCTCGTTTCTGTTAAGCACCAAGTCCTCAAGAGCTTTGTTGTGGTTATCCCTTTTTAGGGCAAAAACCTGTTCACCACTTCCCAACTCTCTTGATAGGTTGAAATAAATACTATCCTTCTCTTTAGTTAGTAACCTATTTGTATCCTGAATATTATACCTAATTACTTCAAGTTCATTTTTAATGTTTTCAATTTCTCTAGTAGAAAAAGGTTCTATGATTAGACTTGAAGCTTTTGGAGGTGTTACTTCACAACTAATGCCATTTGATATTCTTGAGATTTCGTTCTGAACCAACGTTATATCGTTGCGAGTTTTTTGGGTAACCTTATTTGATACGATACTTTTTTTCGACTCATCGAGTTTTACTAATAATTTGGGAATTAAAAGGTTCGCATAGTATGTGTTATTGCTTATTCTCTGATCGACTTCAAAAAAATGTTGGTTATACGGATTGTTCTTAAATAATTCAACGCACAATGCTTCATACGACCATCGGATTGGAATCAAATCACCAATAATTGGAACATACTCTGGATGAATAATCGATTTATGTAACTTATCGTAACGTACAATTACCCCGCTCATAAGAAGCATTGGTACCATTATTAATGGAATGGTAATGTAAATTGCAACCACAGAACTTAAGGCAGCAGAAATATTTAAACCTATTAGGTTTGCGCAAAAAGCAGTTGAAAAAAGTATAATCCAAGTACTAAAGAATGCTCCATTTATTTCAAGTACATAATTGCCAACAGCAACAAATAGTAACGTTTGAATAAGAGAAAACAACGATAAAACAAGCATTTTTGAATTAATATAGCTTAAGTAGCTAAGGTTTAAAAAGCGCTCCCTGTGTCTAACTCTTTGGTCCTTAAATATTTCTTCTGCACTAAGTGTTAGCCCCATAAAAATACAAGCAACTATGCTCATAAAAATAAAACTGGGAATATTGTCGTTGTTGCTAAAAAGATACTGATTAGGGTTATTTAAAGTTCCACTTGAGAACTTTGAAAAGAAAGCCAGTATAAATGCAAGAATTGGAGCTTCAAGCAAACTGATAACCATAAATTGCCGGTTGGCAAATTTCGATAGTAAGTTTCTTTTAAAGTATATATTTGTTTGCGCTTTCCTCTTTGGAATCTTAAAACTATTGGGAGGAAGAGGGAGCTTTGTATTATGCGTTGTTGGTTTAACTTTGCTTTGTATTTTTTTAAGGTAACCTTCGTACCACTCTTGAGCCGAACGTTTGCGTTTTCGAGTAAGCAAACCATACTCATTTACAACGCGTGCTTCAACCACTTTTAAAATCAGCTCTGTATTTACGTTTCCGCAGCATAAGCATTCGCTTTCATAGGCTTTCAGGTAGTTTCCTTCCTTCTTGAAGTAAACCACTGCATCCATTGGATTTCCCTGAAAAACCACTCTTCCTCCCTGATCAAGAATTATAACCTTATCGAAAAGTTTATAAATATCCGACGAAGGCTGATGAATATTTACAATTACAATTTTCCCCTTAAATGTTTGCCTTTTTAGTAAAAGCATTATCCTGTCCGAGTCGAACGAGGAGAGACCCGATGTTGCCTCGTCAGCAAATAGTATGGCCGGCTCGCGAATTAGCTCCATGGCAATGTTCAACCTTTTTCGTTGGCCACCGCTAATAAACTTGTTGATTGGGTTGCCTACCTTAAGGTTTCGAGCCTCAAATAGGTCGAACTCTTTTATGGTTTCTTCAACCAACAATTCAATTTCTTTGTTTGGTTTTTCGCCAAAACAGAAACGTGCACTGTAGTATAGATTCTGGTAAACGGTTAGGTCTTCAACCAGCAGGTCGTCCTGCGGAACATAGCCAATTATTCCCTCAAGTTCTTTCTTGTCGTTCTGTAAATCGTAACCATTTACTAGAATTTTCCCTCCTGCAGGTTTTAAATTCCCATTTAAAAGATTTATCAGCGTTGATTTACCAACGCCACTTCCACCAATAACAGCAACAAGTTGACCTGAGTATGAATCGAAAGTGAAGGGATGAATGCCATCGTTGCTACCCTTGTGCCTGTAGTGAATATTTTCGGCTGTAAGCCGAATGTTTGACTTGCCCCAAATTTGGTAGTAGGTTCCAACAATTTTACTGTAGTAAATAGGTTCACATTTCGGATTCCTAATTACCGAGCCAATTGCTAGTATGTATGTTTTTCCCGGAACCAGTGGCCTGCTGTTAAGCAAAAAGCTGGTTTCGCCAAAAAACTTAACCAGAATAGTGTTTGTGCTTGCTATTCGAAGGGCAAATATTTCTTCTGGCAGTTTCGGATGGTAAATGTGATTTACGCTTTCAAGGGTAGGGGTTTTGGAATCTTCAACCAGGGTAATGTTAAAGTTCTTAGGGATTTCCAGGGAGCTGTTGGCTGCAATAAATTGCTTCCCATTCTCGAACTCTTCCTCAGAAATGTTAAAATCCTGGGCTATTGTTCGCACAACGTTAAGCATACTGCTGTTTATCTCACCAATATCGTCAATGAACTCAACCAGCTGAAGCACCAACCATACTTTCTGGTGCTGTTCAAATTCGTGGTTTATGTTGGTACAGGTCGATTGTATTTCCTTGAATTGGTCGGGAAAGTCAGTAGAAACACCATTGTTCTTTACTGCAATCTGATTCTCGATATCTTCAAGGTACTCCTTTATCTGCTCGCGATTAAACTCCTTTTCAAGAAAATTTGATATAACGGCTTTGGCTGTTTCGGTTAATCCTTTGTCATCCGATTTATAAATCAGAACAAAAAGGTGAATTAACGACTTCAGTAACGATTCGTTCATTTAACTTGAAAAGTAAAGGGTTGTTAAATAGTAATGTTTAAACCATATCAAACGGGTCAACCAGAGCCTCTATAACTGTCTCGTCTTCATCCGTTTCCCTTGAAGGTATAATACTAAGAACGGGAATTTCCGATTCATTAATAATATGGTGTGAAAAGGAGCCAATATAGTAATCTCTGGCTCTTCCTTCCTGATGGGTCATTACCATAATTAAATCGGCATCAATTTCTTTGCTGTATTCAATTACTCTTTCCCAGTCGGGTTGTTTATTTTTGTTATAAAGTTTTAATACACAGGTTACATCGTTAATTTCGAGTTCTTTCTGAACTTTCTTCATTTTTTTGAAAATTCTGCTTTTTTGGAAAAACACACCTCCGCTTAAAACAGAAACAACATGTACCTCAGAACCAAAATGTTTGCTAAACGAGATGGCGTTTCCTACCTTTTCGCGGGTACGTTTCGATAGGTCAAGGGGTAATATTATCTTCTTATATCCAATGCTTCCACGTCCCTTTACCGAAATTACAGGACTTTTTGACTCGGAAATAACATGTATGGTGTTGGATCCTAAAAACTTCTTAAAACCCTGGTTAGAACCATTTTTACCCATTACAATGAAACGTGCATTAATTTCTTCGGCTTTAATTACAATACGTTCGTAAACCTTGCCATTTTCTATGGCATACCTAAAAGTAATATCACCTACCTCATTCATTTCTTTACAAATATTCTGCAATCGCTCTTCAACTTCAGCCTTAACTTTATCGAGGCTGGGGGCAAAGAATCCAGAAAAGAAATCGTTACTCTCAATCACATACAGTAGGAGTACTTCGGCTTTAATAAATTTTGCTAAATCGATACACTGACGCAGAGCAATTAGGGATTGTTCCTGAAAATCAATGCATACAAGTATACAATTCTTTCGTCTAGTATTCATAGTATTTTAGGTTTCTAGGTAACTGTAAAAATACAAAAAACTATTTACCAAACATCAAAACTGGGTGGCAATACATTATGAAATTAGAATCATCATATTTACCGTTTCAAAAAGCAAAACATTTCGATTAAATCAAAAAATTATGAATTTTATCAACTTTAGATCAATTAAAAAAAACTATTTTTGTTAATTATTATTAAGTTGAATAAATTATAACATACAGACAAATAATACATTAAACAAAACATAACCAAATTCTGGAGGAATAATTATGCAGAATAAGCTACAGGAGCTCACCGAAAAAATATATAAGGAGGGCCTAGAAAAAGGAACCGAAGAGGCTACGCAACTCGTTGCAAAAGCAAAGGAAGACGCATCAAATATTGTATCTGATGCTAAAAAACAAGCTGAACAAATTCTTGCACAGGCAAAGAAAGAGGTTGAGGATCTAAAAAAGAATGCCGAAACTGAAGTGGGAATTTCTTCCCGTCAGGTGGTTAGCGGCCTAAAGCAGGACATTTCCCGCTTAATTGAAGCCAGCATAATTGAAACTCCCGTTAAAGAAGCGCTTAACGATACTGAATTTCTTAAAAAAATAATTGAAACTGCTATAAGTAGATGGAAACCTGAATCAACAGAAAAAATTGATTTACTGGTTCTCATTCCTGCTGAAATGGAAAAGAGTTTTAGCGAGTTTTCTAAAAATAAAACCTTTCAGTCGCTAAATAAAAACGTAACCTTTGAGGTTGATAAAAGCATTAAGTATGGCTTTAAAATTGGACCTCAAGAGGGAGGTTACCACGTTAGCTTCTCCGATAAAGATTTTGAGAATTTATTTAGGTTGTACATGCGCCCACGAATTATTGAATTGTTATTTGGAGGCAAGTAGTTATGGGTAGAAACTACTACTATTTTGTTGCTGGTTTGCCCGATCTCTATATAGATCAGGAGAAAAAAGATTTTAATTTGGTCAGAATCAAGGATGAGGCCAAAGAGTTTCTTCATCCTTCCGACTATAAACTAGTCGACATTCTTTACCTAACCTACGATAACGAGAATATCCTCAATCATATCCTTGAACGTAAGTTGGAGTTCAATCCTCTTGGAAAATTCCCTGAAGAACTTTACGAGGAATTTGAAGAGAACCTCCACCTTTTCCCTTCGTATGTATCGAAATTCTACAACAAATTTAAGGGTAAAGAAGTGGAAGATGAAGAAGAGAAGGAGGTTGACATATATGAAAGCGAGCAAGCCACCAAAATTCCCGAGGTTCAGTTCTACGAACTTTTCTACTCCTACATAAAGTCGCAAAGTAATCAGTTCTTAACACAATGGTTCTCTTTCCTCTGCGATTTTAACAATATTCTTACCGCCATTAGCTGTAGAAATTTAGGTAGTAGCTCACAGAATCAGTTAATAGGAGAAGGAATTGTTGTTGAAGCGCTTACGCGTAGTCAGTCTCCAGATTTTGGTTTGAAACAGGATGTAGAATACGTTGAAAATTTACTCCAGATTTCGGAAGTAACCAATATAATTGAACGAGAGCGAAGATTCGATATGTTGAAATGGGATCAGGCCGATGAACTATCAACATTCGATTATTTCAATATCAATCGGGTTCTTGCATTTTTTATTAAAGCAGGTATAGTATACCGGTGGATGAAACTCGATCCAAAGGTTGGCGCTGAACTGTTCCAGAAATTAACAACCGAACTCAAAGAATCGTACACGCTACCCAAAGAGTTCTCGAAGTAGTAAATAATTAACAAATAAATAATATTCGAATACATGAAAACCAAAGGAAAAGTAACAGGAATTATTGCCAACCTAGTTACGGTTGAGGCTAATGGACCTGTTGCGCAGAACGAAATATGCTACATCCAACGGGGCGAAACTAAGCTCATGGCCGAGGTTATCAAGATTATTGGTAAGTACGCTTACGTGCAGGTGTTCGAAAGTACTAGAGGCATGAAGGTGAACGACGTTGTTGAATTCGAAGGGCACATGCTCGAAGCAACGCTTGGTCCAGGCCTACTTTCGAAAAACTACGATGGACTTCAGCACGATTTGGCAAAAATGGATGGTATTTTTCTGAAAGCTGGTGACTATACCGAAGCACTCGACTACGATGTTGACTGGGAATTTACCCCCTTGGCTAACGTTGGCGACTCTGTAACCGCAGGTGATTGGCTTGGTGAAGTTCCTGAAAATTGGGCGAAACATAAAATTATGGTTCCCTTCAAGCTAACCGAAAACTACAAGGTAAAGTCAATTATTGAAAAGGGAAACTATAAAGTTAACCACACCATAGCTGTTTTAAGTAACAATAATGGCGACGACATTGAAGTAACCATGGAGCAGAAATGGCCTGTAAAAATGGCTATCACTGCATTTAAAGACAAGCCTCGTCCATTTAAAATTATGGAAACTGGAGTTCGAGCAATCGATACCTTCAATCCAATTGCTGAGGGAGGTACAGGCTTTATTCCTGGTCCATTTGGTTGCGGGAAAACCGTTCTTCAGCACGCAATATCAAAGCAGGCCGAGGCCGACCTTATTGTTATTGCCGCTTGCGGCGAACGCGCCAACGAGGTTGTAGAAATTTTTGCAGAGTTCCCTCACCTCGACGACCCTCGTACGGGACGAAAGTTAATGGAACGTACAACCATCATTGCAAACACATCTAACATGCCAGTTGCTGCAAGGGAAGCATCTGTTTATACTGCAATGACAATTGCTGAATACTACCGCAGCATGGGACTTCGGGTTCTGCTTTTAGCCGACTCCACTTCACGTTGGGCTCAGGCTCTCCGCGAAATGAGTAACAGACTTGAAGAACTTCCTGGTCCCGATGCATTCCCAATGGACCTACCCGCAGTTATTGCAAACTTTTACTCAAGAGCAGGCTTGGTTTTCTTAAATAACGGTCAAACTGGCTCTGTTACATTCATTGGTACCGTTTCACCTGCTGGTGGTAACCTTAAGGAACCTGTTACCGAATCAACTAAAAAAGCGGCTCGTTGTTTTTACGCACTTTCGCAACAACGTGCTGATAGTAAGCGTTATCCTGCCATTGATCCAATGGAATCGTACTCTAAATACCTTGAGTACCCCGAAATTCAGGAATACCTCAATAAAAACATTACAGAAACCTGGGTTGAAACAGTACTAAAAGCTAAAAACATTGTTCAAAGAGGGAAGGAGGCCTACGAACAAATCAATATTCTTGGCGACGATGGTGTGCCTCTCGATTATCACGATCGTTTCTGGAAAGCCGAATTAATCGATTTTATAATTCTTCAGCAGGATGCTTTCGATAATATCGATTCCAGCTCACCAATTAACCGACAAAAATACATGCTAGAAAAAGTAATCTCAGTTTGTGATACAAATTTTGAATTCGAGAACTTTGAAGATTGCTCAACTTTCTACAAAAAGATTATCAATACATTGCGACAAATGAACTACTCGGTTTTTGAGAGTAACGAGTTTGAAAAATATGAAGAAGAACTTAATAATTCACTTAACGAAAGAAAGGCCGAATAATGGAGACAAAAGCTTTTCAGAAAATTTATACTCAGTTAGTTGGTGTTACCAAGGCCACCTGTACACTTAAAGCACAAGGGGTTTCCAACGAGGAGTTAGCCATGGTACACGGTAAACTTGCTCAGGTTGTAAAAATACATGGCGACATGGTTACTCTTCAGGTTTTTGGAGGAACCGAAGGTATTCCTACAAATGCCGAGGTTGTTTTTTATGGCGAACCACCGAAGTTAAAGGTTAGTGATGACCTTGCCGGTCGATTTTTTAACGCATTCGGTCAGCCTCTTTTTGGTGGAACTGAAATTGAGGGAAAGGATGTAGAAATTGGCGGTCCATCGGTTAATCCTTTTAAACGTGAACAACCATCAGAACTTATTGCAACCGGTATTGCAGGTATCGACTTAAACAACACCCTCGTTACTGGCCAAAAAATTCCATTTTTCGCCGATCCCGACCAGCCTTACAATCAGGTTATGGCAATGGTTGCACTCCGTGCAAAAGCCGATAAAATTATTCTGGGAGGAATGGGTTTAACCAACGACGATTTCCTCTTTTTTAAGAATGTTTTCGAAAATGCTGGTGCACTTGATAGGATTATTTGTTTCGTTAACACAACTGAACAACCTCCGGTTGAACGACTTCTTGTTCCCGACATGGCACTTACAGCTGCTGAATACTTTGCTACAGAGAAAAACGAGAAGGTACTTGTACTACTTACCGATATGACCCTTTATGCTGATGCTCTTAGTATTGTATCGAACCGTATGGATCAAATTCCTTCGAAAGATTCAATGCCTGGCTCGCTATACTCCGACCTAGCAAAACTTTACGAAAAAGCGGTTCAATTCCCCGCAGGAGGTTCAATTACTATTGTTGCAGTTACTACTCTTTCGGGAGGCGATATTACACATGCTATTCCTGATAATACTGGATATATTACTGAAGGACAACTTTTCCTACGTAAAGATTCAGATACAAACAAAGTAATTGTTGACCCATTCAGAAGTCTTTCTCGTTTGAAACAGCTGGTAATAGGCAAGAAAACACGCGAGGATCACCCTCAGGTTATGAATGCTGCTGTTAGGCTTTATGCTGATGCTGCCAATGCTAAAACAAAACTTGAAAACGGATTCGATCTTTCCGATTATGATGAGCGTACTCTCGACTTTGCCCATGAGTACTCCATTAAACTTCTGGCAATTGATGTAAATATTGATGTTGATACAATGTTAAATCAAGCTTGGCAATTATTTGCAAAATATTTCTCAAAAGCCGAAGTTGCAATTAGAAATGAATTGGTTGAAAAATACTGGCCAAATAATCAGTAAACGATAGTGTATGGCAATTAAATATCAATTCAATAAAACATCGCTAAACGAGCTCAACAAGCAGCTTAAAATTCGTCTTCGTGCTTTGCCAACGCTTAAAAATAAAGAATCTGCCCTAAGGGCAGAAGTTAAGCGAGCAAAAGATAAGGCCAATGAATTGGACGAATTGCTTGAACAAAAAATTGAGCAATATGAGTATATGGTTAGCTTGTGGGGTGAGTTTGAGCCAAGTTTAATTTCGGTTGAGGATGTAAATCTGAACATTATAAAAATTGCCGGAGTAAGAATACCTGTTCTCGAAGAAGTTGTTTTCTCAGTAAAGGATTATAGCATTTTTGCTCGACCATACTGGTACTCAGACGGAATACAGATTCTTAAAGAGTTGTCAAGCATCGGTATTGAGAGTGTCTTTTTCAACGAAAAAATGCGGTTGCTTGATCACGCTCGAAAAAAGACAACTCAGAAGGTTAATCTTTACGAAAAAGTTCAGATTCCCGGCTACGAAACGGCCATCATGAAAATAAAACGCTTCATGGAGGATGAGGAGAACCTTGCCAAATCGTCTATGAAAATTGTGAAAAATCGTCAGCAGAATATGGAGGTAGAAGTATGATTGTACCAATGATAAAATATGCGTTCCTGGTATATCATCGAGATTATGAAGATTTCCTTCAAAAACTCCAGGAACTGGGTATGGTCGATATTGTTAAGCAATCGAGACCTATGCTTGACGAGGAGCGTACCTTAATGTCTCAAATAAATCGCTTAAGTTCTGCAATTCGTGAACTAAAATCGCTCCCTGAAATTGAACCATTAGCCCATGAAATTGAACCCGAATCTGTCCTTGATAAGTACGAAAATTTACTTAAAGAGGAAGAGCAGGTTGAAGGTGCTATTCGAAAGGCAAAAAAGGAGTTAAACGATGTGCGCCCATGGGGACGATTTGACACAGCTTTACTAAATAAAGTAACTGGCAGTGGCCTAAATTTTCGCTTTTTTATTACGAACGAGAAATCTTATTCTGAGGAATGGGAAAATGAGTTTCCAATTCAGGTTATTAATAAAGAAGCCGGTCAGGTTTACTTTGTATGCGTAATGCAGGAAGACGAATCCTTGCCAGTTGAAGCGAATGAGGTTAGAGCTCCTCAGTTTAGTCTTTCCGAAAAGGAAACTGAACTCGAAAATCTTTCTCAAAAACTAACAAACCTCGAGAATGATATTAAGCAAATGGCTGCTTACGTCAATCTACTCGAAACAACCAAGTTGAATCTCGTAAATAAACTTGAATTCACAACTGTTAAGCAAAGCGCTGAAAAAGAAGCAGAAGATACATTGCTAGTTCTACAGGGTTGGGTTCCCGAACCCCGAAACAGCAGGTTTGTTGAGTTTATTGAAACAGAGAGTATAATCTATGTTTCAGAAAGAGCAAAAAAAATGGACGATGCTCCAATATTGCTTAAAAACAATAAGTTTTCAAAACTATTTGAACCCATTGGTAGCTTGTTTACCAACCCAGCATACGGGGAACTTGATTTAACCCCGTTTTTCGCACCGTTTTTTATGATGTTTTTTGGATTTTGTCTTGGCGATGCAGGTTACGGATTGATAATGTTTATTGGAGCAACAGTATACAAGTTTAAAGCCAAGAAAGAGATGCGACCGCTTATGTCGCTTGTGCAGTGGTTATCCATTTCTACCGTAATTTTTGGTGCAATTACCGGTACACTATTCGGAATTGAACTAGTAAAGGTAGATTTACCTTTATTTGAACGGTTCAGATCTATGTTCTTGGATCAGAATCAGCTTTTTGGTTTAGCCCTTGTTATAGGTGCAATTCAAATTGTTTTTGGAATGTGCGTTAAAGCTGCGAACCAAATTAAACTTTGGGGTTGGCAGTATGCAATCTCAACCTTCGGTTGGTTGCTGCTTATCGTTGGCTCAGCAGCATTTTACGGTTTATCGAAGTGGGATGCAGTTAACGTAACATTCTTTGGATTAGCACACAAAATAGTTATAGGAGTTGCTGCTGTAGGAATTCTCTTTTTTAATAGCCCTGGTAAAAACCCGTTTGTTAACTTTGGGCTAGGACTATGGGACTCCTACAATATGGTAACAGGTTTATTTGGTGATATTCTTTCCTACATCCGCTTATTCGCCCTTGGATTGTCAAGTGCAATTTTAGGTAACGTTTTTAATAGCCTTGCTTTTGGCATGTCACCCGATATTCCAGTAGTTGGAGCCATAATAACCATACTTATTCTGGTTATTGGGCACTCCATAAACCTTTTCATGTCTGCATTAGGTTCGCTTGTTCATCCAATGCGTTTGACATTCGTAGAATTCTACAAAAATGCAGGTTTTACTGGTGGAGGGAAAACCTACCAACCATTTCAAAAACAGGAAACAATTAAATGATATTTTTAAATAAATTAATTAACTTAAAACTAATCTGAACGTTATGGAACCAATTATTTTTGCTTATCTTGGAATCGGAATCATGATTATCCTCTCTGGTGTTGGAAGTGCCTTCGGAGTTACCTATGGTGGTAATGCCTCGGTAGGTGCAATGAAAAAGGATCCAACCGCTTTTGGTAACTACATGGTACTTAGTGCTCTTCCTGGAACACAGGGTTTATATGGCTTTGCAGGGTATTTTATGCTTGCTGGTTACTTAGTTCCCGAAATGACCTGGGCAACAGCCGCTGCTATATTTGGTGCTGGAATAGCCATGGGGTTTGTTGGTCTGTTTTCTGCACTTCGTCAGGGACAAGTTTGTGCAAATGGTATTGCTGCCATCGGATCGGGACATAAAGTGTTTGGAAACACTCTTATTCTTGCAGTATTCCCAGAATTATACGCAATTGTTGCTTTAGCTGCTGTTTTCTTAATAGGTCAATCGCTAGCTTAATTTTTATAACAATAACCCAATAAAACCCGGTATGGAGCATATCGGGTTTTTTCTTTATAATTAATTTCTAAGCTGAATAATAGTTAGATACATTTTTTTCGTTATATTTGATTTAAACAAAAATCTTGCATCATGTCAAAAGAACTAATAGGAGCATTGATACCATTAATGGCTGGATTGCCAATTGGTATACTATCTGTAAGATATTTCTTTAAGGGGTCTATTATGTTTTACATGAGTATTTTGTGGTTAATTTCACTTTTAGTTATTGCCACTCTCTCAAATTTGAAGTACACGTATCCAAGCGTTTTCCCAGTCTACATAAGCACTCCTTTAGGAATTATTTTTGCAATTTTCTGCATGTATTTAGTTAACAAGAGGGTTCGAAAACCTTTAGACAATACTATAGATCAATTGAAACAACTTTCGGAGGGTGATCTGAATTTGAATATTGACTCTACCTACGAGAAGAGTGACGATGAAATGGGAAGGTTAACAAAAAGCATAAGGCAGCTAGGTGAGAAACTTAAAGATGTTATTGAAGGCATTTTAGATGCAGCTGAAGATATTGCAAACGCTGGACAGCAACTTAGTTCCAGTTCAATTAATTTATCACAAGCTGTTAACGAGCAAGCTTCATCGCTCGAAGAAATTTCTGCTACCATGGAGGAAATCGTTTCGAGTATTCAACAAAATGCCGAAAACTCAAAAGAAACTGAGAATATTGCAGTTACTACAAGCCAAAGCCTTGAAGAAGGGAACAAATCAACTAATGTTGCCCTTGATTCTATGAAGGAAATTGCGGAGAAAATAACTATAATTAACGATATTGCTTTTCAAACTAACCTGTTAGCATTGAATGCTGCCGTTGAAGCAGCAAGGGCTGGAGATCAGGGTAAAGGCTTCGCTGTTGTAGCTGCCGAAGTTCGTCGTTTGGCCGAACGTAGTAGCTTGGCTGCAAATGAAATTATTGCTGTTTCTCAAAAAGGAGCTTCCGTTTCTGAAAAGGCTAGGGAGTTAATGAATAAAAATCTGCCCGAGATGCAAAAAACTTCTCAACTAATTCAAGAAATTACGGCAGCTAGCTTAGAGCAAAAATCGGGTTCAATGCAGGTAAACGAATCGGTACAACAGCTAAATTCCATTACTCAGCAAAATGCAGCATCTGCAGAGGAACTCGCTTCAAACTCAGAGGAACTTACTGCCCGTTCGCAGCATTTAATCGATCTAATTTCATTCTTTAGAATTAATTAGTAGAAGTAAAGCAGTCTTTGTAATATTTATTTACTGCTATTTCTAACATTTTTATCGAAGAAGTAACTCTTCTGTTTTATTTTTTCTTCCTTCGTTCTGGCTACGTAAACCGATTTACCTGTGTATGGGTTTATTCCAGTGTAAAAAATTGTGGAGGACAAGGTCATTGGAGTGGGAGTAAAGTCTTGAACCTGTTCTGGTTGTATTCTAATATTTTTCATTTCTTGTGCTAACTTCTGCATATGATGCATCTTACAGCCAGGGTGGCTAGAAATGAAATAGGGAACAAGCTGTTGATTTAGTGAATGTTTTCGATTTAAAGAATCGAATCGTTGTTTAATAATTTTGAAGAGCTTAAAGGATGGCTTGCGCATTTCTTTAAGAACATCGTCATCAGTGTGTTCTGGGGCAACCTTAAGCCTTCCTGAAACGTGGTTTAGTACTAGTTCCTCAAAGTATTTTCGATTTGTTTCATCACTAAAGTCGCTAAATAAATCGTACCGAACACCACTACCAACAAATGCCTTTTTTATTCCTTTTACATCATTTACTTTACGGTATAAATCCAAGAGGGATTTGTGGCTAGTATCCAGATTACCACATATTTTGGGAAATATGCATGAAGGTTTCTTACAATTACGACAAATTTCAATGTCTTTCCCTTTCATCCTGTACATATTTGCCGAGGGACCACCCAAATCTGAAAGGTACCCCTTAAAATCGGGCATCGATATAATTTGCTCAATTTCGTTAAGTATTGAACTTTCGGAACGACTAGAGACAAACTTGCCCTGATGGGCAGAAATTGTACAAAAACTGCATCCACCAAAACAACCCCGATGAATGTTTACCGAAAACTTTATCATCTCCCACGCCGGTATATTTTTTCCATGGTAACGCGGATGTGGTGAACGCTTAAAAGGCAAATTCCACCATGAGTCCATTTCTTCTTCAGTTGAAGGGGGATATGGTGGGTTAACAACCACACACTTATCTTTGTAGGGTTCCACAATACGTTTTGCAACAAGTTTATTGGACTCCTCCTCAATCAGCCTAAAATTTTCGCCAAATTTATTTTTATCCTTAACGCATTGATCAATGCTAAATAATCTAATTAATTCTTTATCAGCGTATTTTGTGTAATCGTCAACAAAAGCTATTTGAGGAATTTCTTTAATATTGTTGAAGTTTTGTCCATCTTTTAACCTATTTGCAATTTCTGTAATTGCTTTCTCGCCCATGCCATACACAAGTATATCGGCACCCGAATCGAAAAGTATGCTTGGGAAAAGTTCGTCAGCCCAGTAATCGTAATGTGTAAAACGACGAAGCGAAGCTTCAACACCACCAATTACAAGGGGCGTTTCTGGAAACAGTTTCTTAATAATTTGCGAGTACGTTCTTACCGCGTAATCGGGGCGAAAACCTGCCGAACCGTTTGGGGTATAAGCATCGTTACTTCGGAGTCGTTTGTTGGCAGTGTAATGGTTTACCATTGAATCCATACACCCAGAAGTAACGGCAAAAAACAAACGCGGAACGCCAAGCTTCTTAAAATCACGAAGATCGTCGCGCCAATTAGGCTGGGGAACAATTGCAACTTTGTAGCCTTCCTTTTCAAGAATTCTACCAATTACAGCCGCCCCAAAGGAGGGATGATCAATGTATGCATCGCCAGTAAAAAGAATAATATCAGCCTGTTCCCATCCCAGAGCATCCATTTCTTTCTTTGAAGTAGGAAGAAAGCTGCTGATACTATGTTTATTTTTCATAAAATATTTATTATCAATGTTTTTTGCATCGTGTTATCTATTTTTCGACCTTCTTCCTAAATAGTATTGAACTGTCCCCATAGCTTAAAAATCGAAAATTATTGTTGAGTGCATAGCTGTAAACTTTTTTCCAATCATCTCCAATAAATGCTGCAACCAGCATTAGCAGGGTACTACGAGGTTGATGGTAGTTTGTTATCAACGTATCAACTACTTGAAACTTATATCCCGGTACAACACAAAGCTGGGTGGTTGCTGATATATGGTTGTTTCCCATTGAGTAAAGTTTCTTTTCAATTGATTCTAATGACTCCTGAAGAGAAATATTAGAGGGTAAATTGTAAGGATCCCATTGACTTAAAGAGAAATTGTTATCTGTACAAATTCCACACTTTATTTTAACACCAATCCAATAAATGCTCTCCAGTGTTCGAAGGGTAGTGGTACCAACCGAAACTATGCCACCATTATGGTTCTTAATGCGAGAAATAGTTTCGCTATTGATAAAAAAATGTTCTGTATGCATTTCATGCTCTGAAATACTTTCCGCTTTAACAGGCTTGAAAGTTCCCGCGCCAACATGTAATGTAACAAAATCAGTAGTTACTCCATCTCTTTTTATTGATTCAAGAAGTTCTGGAGTAAAGTGTAAACCGGCTGTTGGCGCTGCTACTGATCCTTCGGGCTTTGCATAAACAGTTTGGTAGGTATTCTTGTCGCTTTCTTCTGCTTTCCGGTTAAGGTAAGGTGGAATTGGGACTTCGCCACAGCGTTCAATAATTTGTGCAAAATTTAAACTGTTATTATCCCAGGTAAATTTAACTATTACACCTTCGCTTATTACGTTTATTTTACTTGCTTTTAGTACTATTTCAGAATTTGGAATCGTTAATTCCAACTCTTCTTCTTTCCATCGTTTCAGGTTTCCAACAATACATTTCCAAACACAACTACCTGTAGATAAGAACGAAACACTATAGTCGAATGGCTCAATGGGTTCTAAAATGAATATTTCAATGTTGGCGCCTGTTTTCCTTTTAAAGTTTAACCTTGCCTGAACAACCCTAGTGTTATTGAAAACCAACAGGTTATTATTTTTAATAAATTTATTTATTTTTGAAAAAACAGTTTGTAAAATTTCTCCTTTATCATAAACAAGCAACTTCGATTCTTCCCTGTTTGGTAGGGGAAACTTGGCTATTCTTTCATCAGGAAGCCTATAGTCGAATTCAGAAACTAAAACCTTTGGAATATTACTCACATCTAAAATAGTTAAATATCAGTGCAAAAATAGCTATTTTTGCAGCATTGTTTCGATTGTTATTAATCAATGAAGTTTATTTGTTAATTTTAAAATATTATGAAGTTTAGAATAGGAGATAAGGTGCGTTTTTTAAACGATGTTGGCGGAGGTAAAATTGTTCGAATTATCGATGAGAGAACGGTTTCTGTTCTAAACGAAGATGGTTTTGAAGTACCAACTCTCGCTAAAGAGATAATTATTGTCGATTCAACATCAGATCAGAAAATTGGTATCCATTCTAGCAGCGATGAAGCAGAAGTACTCAACCAATCAAAAAAACAAACGCTTCAATCCAAACAAGAAAAGGTTAACCCTGAAAATAATAGCCTACTTCAATCTTATGCTGGAATAGATGATATTGATGATGAAGAAGGCGACGATTTAGGTCTTTATTTAGCATTTGTTCCCAAAGATCAGCTAAATACTGCAGAATCAGGTCAGAATTTGTA
>CAZLXF010000029.1:0-10267 GCA_964563065.1 uncultured Rikenellaceae bacterium
ACCTGTAACTTTTTAGAAGCTTATCCGTCATACCCTCGAACAACGGTAAAAAATGACAGTTCAGGAATACAATCGATGCGTTGACGACCATGCAGACGGACTTTTCCGCTTTGCCCTGAAAACGTTGTGCGACAAGGACAAGGCGAACGATGTGGTTCAGGACTCATTCGAAAGGCTTTGGGTTAAGCACCAAGAAGTTTCCTACTCAAAATCGAAATCGTACCTCTTTACAACGGCTTACCACGCTGCTATCGACACAATTCGAGCCGATAAAAAGCAGGGAAGCATTGAGGAAACCAAAAGCATTAATTTGGAAACCACAAACAGCTACTCCGACTTGCAGGAAGTTCTTCACCTAGCCCTGAACAAACTACCAGAAATTCAACGTTCGGTTATCCTTCTGCGCGACTACGAAGGGTACAGCTACCAGGAAATTGAAGAGATAACCGGATTGAATGAATCGCAGGTAAAGGTTTACATTTACCGGGCACGTTTGGCTCTGAAAGAGTTTATTGGAAGCATGGAAACAGTAATTTAGCAGAAAATGATAACAAGGAATAACTACGAAGTTTACTTAATCGACTACATGGATGGAAGTCTGAGTTCATCCTTAGTTGATGAACTTTACCGTTTCCTTGACCAGAATCCCGATATTGCCGAAGAGTTTGAAGGGTTAAGCTCCGTTAGTTTAAATCCACCTACTCTAAAATTTGAGGGCAAAGAACTCCTTAAAAAAAAATCTTCAATCAGGTTTGGAATTGACAGTGAACTAGATTACCTACTTATTGCTGAGCTTGAAAACGACATTACCGAGCAGGAGAAAGAAACCCTGACTATTCTTCAGAATAACAATCCTGCTATTGAAAACTACAGGAGCAAATATTCAAAAACCAAGCTTACTGCCAACCTTAACGAAAAATTCGAACTCAAAAGTTCGCTTAAAAGAACTCCAGTAGTTTATATCAGGCATCGAAATGTTCAGTTTATGCTAAGCATTGCAGCCAGCCTGCTAATTTTTGTTGGCGTTTTTGCATGGGTAAACTCTGCGCTTATTACCAACGAAACCATGGTGGCTCAATCGCAGGAACAAAAACTTGAAGAAACCAACAACACCGCACAGGCTAATAGTCAGGAAATTCAAACAACTAATAAGGATGTTGCTTTTGAAACTTTACCGTTGAAAGAAGCCAAGGTTTTCAACCAAATGCCTGTTAACATAGAAGTTGAAACGCCTGAGATGCAAACAACCGCTAGGGAACCTGTTGCTTTGGAAAAAATTGAAGCGAGAGACATTCAAAACCTTAACCTTGCTCAGAGCTCCGCAGCAATCAAAATTTCCATTCCAAAAAATACTGTTAGGGAAAAACCATTGCCTCAATTCTCACAAGAAAATGAGGTTCCCTCAAAAGAGGGCTCTGTGAAGGAAATTGGGCTTTTCGATGTGGTTCAAATGGGAGTTAACAAGCTTGCACAAGCAACCGGAGCCAACGTTAGGCTTGAAGGCGAAAAGAACCAAAAAGGGAAACTCACAAAAATTGAGTTCGATTCAAAACTCTTTGCCCTTTCAACCCCAGTTCGAAAAAAATAATTTTCCTCTGTAACTTTTCATACTGCGTCACCGTCCTACCATCAAAACAAGCAATTATCATTTTTAGTAACTTAATACTCAATTATTATGAAACGCTTACTAACATTTTCTCTAGCAGTTCTAATTGTTTTTGGACTTAGCGCACAGGATAGTCCCGAAAACATGCTAAAACGACTTGAAGATAACGATACTATTCAAGTTAACGAACCCGATACGCTCTCAACACAAGCATCCGAACCCTACGTTAGCAAAACCATCGACATTGAAATAGATGAGAACAAGGTAGATACTACACGCATTCGATTCGGGAAGCAGAAAGTTTACATCATTGAAAAGGATGGCTCAACCGCCATTGAAATTCCAGAAAAAGACGATGATGATTTCGATTTTGACGACGATGATGATGACCGCGATTCAGATTTTACCTACAAGCGCAAACCTCGTTTCGAAGGTCACTGGGCTGGTTTTGAGTGGGGTTTCAATGGATTTATGGATCCCAACCAATCCATAAACATGAAGGACGACCTGAAATACCTTGAGCTACGTCAGGGTCGCTCGTGGAACATTAACCTCAACATTCTTCAGTATAGCATTGGTTTTGGAACCGACAAGGTAGGCTTGGTTACCGGACTTGGATTTGAGTTTAACGACTACCACTTCCGCAATAAAACCAACATAAAGGTTGATAACGGAGTAACCGTTGTTGATAGCTTCTATATCAACAACAACTACAATGTTGTTAAATCAAAGCTCTCAACATCACATCTTACAATTCCATTGCTGCTCGAATTCCAAATTCCAACCTATAACGATAAGCACCGAATTTTCTTCTCAACCGGAGTTATTGGCGGCGTAAGATTAGGAACCCACACCAAGGTGGTATACGAGGACAACAACGAGCAGAAGGATAAGGTTAAGGACGATTTTAACCTTGCGGCCTTCCGTTACGGAATTACTGCACGGATCGGTTACCGAGGGCTCAAGATTTTTGCAAACTACTACCCAACAGCACTGTTTGAAAAAGATAAAGGTCCAGAAGTTTACCCATTCTCTGTAGGATTAATTCTATTAAGTTTCAATTAAGGAAATAATTTTACTACCCATATAGTTAGGCTCCAAGAAGAAAGTCGATCAATTATGTTGGTCGGCTTTCTTTATTTATACTTTTTTCTAAAGCCTTTCTAACCGTTTTTGTATATTTGCTTATCTGCATCAAACAACCCTGTTGGCAATGCAAAGGCTTTATAAACTTACTTGTTTTCTGTTTTTTATTTTTGCCGGAATGGCTCTGCCTGCGCAGGAAATTTCGGTGCTTGACAGTTTGCTCCAAGCAGAAAAAACCTCTCATAACGATTCTGCTAAATTTGCAACCTTAAGTAAAATTGCCCTTGCTTACGCCGACAGCTCCTACGAAAAAAGTTTAGCTTACTGGCGTAAAGCCCTCGATTTAGCAACCAAGAAAAGGTACCGACTTGGCATGGCCGATTGCTACCAGCAAATTGGGTACATACTAATGCGACAAGGCGAATTTCCCACTGCCCTGAAAGAACTTAACAACGCCCTTACAATTTACGATTTCATAAAAAACAAGAAGGGCATGGGCGAAATTTATAACGACATTGGTTTGATTTATAAATCGTGGGGACGTTATGAGCTGGCGCTTCAAAACTACCTTTCATCCCTCAAAATTTACGATGAAATTGGCGACGACGAGGGCTCTTCCATTGCATCAAACAATATTGGTCAAATTCACTACTACCGCGAGGAGTACGAAAATGCCATTACCTTTTTTCAGAAGTATTTACATGTTAACCAACGAAACAACTATGCACGAGCAGTTGCCGGAGCGGCAAACAATATCGCATCGGCTTACCTTGAGCTGAAACAATACGACAAGGCTCTAGATTACTACACCAAATCGCTGCAAATATACGATTCGCTAGAAATTGACCTTGGGGTTGCCATCCTTCAGGATAACATTGGCGCGCTGTACTCCAAGAAGGGACAGTATTCCGATGCGCTCCTTTTCCACAAAAATGCCCTCCTAAAACTTCAAAGTCTCAACAGTAAACCTAGAATTAGTCCCGTTTTAATGAACATTGGGCTGGTTTATAGCCAAACAAAAAACTACCCGTTGGCTCTCGATTTTTTTCTTCAAAGCAAGGAAATTGCCGAAGAGCTGAAGCAACGTGAGAACCTTAAAGACATTTACTTCAACCTTAGCGAAGTATACGAATTTCTAGGTAAGCATAAGCAAGCGCTTCTGTTTCATAAAAAATACGTGAGCGTAAAGGATTCGTTAATGAATAACGAAACGGCCGAGAAGTTGGCATCAATGGAAGCACGTTACGAAACAGACAAAAAATCGCGCGAGTTACTGCTCCTTCAGTCCAAGCTCGACAGGCAAAACAGGGTTCAAATAGTTATCCTGATTATTGTTGTTCTGTTTGTTTTTCAAACACTTATTCTTGTGCGAGAGAACTTCGGAAAACGTAAAGCAATGCAGAAAGCAAAAAATGCGGAAACAATTTTCAACAATCAATTCAAACTCTATTATGGCGCCAGTTTGGAAACAATCAGAAGTCTTTCAAATCAATTTTCGAATGTTGAAATAATTCCCAATAATTTAAACCAACTTCGTTCAACGCTGCTATGGGTATACCCAAAGGAAAGTTTCTCAATAATTTTCATGGCTCACAGCAATCTATTAAATAATAATCAACACTTTATTCCCTCCGCGCTTTCCTGCCTCTACCAAACAGTTAATACATTTACAGAATTCGATGCCAAAAAATTTGTAACCCTTTTCCAGAACGCAACAAAAAAAGATAATTTGATTGAATATTCGTTCGGCAATAACTTAATAGTTAACTGTATAATTGTAAAAAGCGATCAGCTTTCGTACTTCGGAAACGTTCCTTTCTGGCACAGAAAATCGAACGGCAAATACAATAAAATTGAATCATCAAATGGTTCCTCCGAACCAGTTTTTTTGAAAATTAACCACAATGATGAACTCTTCTTTTCCATCTCCTCCTCCGAAACAATTTCCAACAATAGTATAAGCAAAGGTATTGACAACACGCTATCGGTTTTAAGTAACGAAACATTTGAAAATTCTGTGGATCTTATAAAGAGCAGCTACGACTTCTGGAAAACATCAAACGAAGAGAGTTGCGAAGCCATTATTTTAGCCCTTCGTAAATAAAAAACCTTCGTTTGTGTAACGTAAGAGCCGTTTCACAAAACTTGGATACATATTATTCCTTTTCTTATTCGTTTTTTCTAAATTTACTCCATTAAAAATTACATAAATCAACCAAAAGTCAATCGAACATGAAATTACTTCTGATTAGTAACTCAACAAACGCTGGCGAGCCTTACCTCGACCACCCGAAGGAGCAAATTGCAACATTCCTGAAAGGAATTAACAAGGTGCTTTTTCTTCCCTACGCAGCAGTAACTTTTTCGTTCAACGAGTACGAGCGCAAGGTACAGGAGCGTTTTAGCGAAATGGGAATTGAGGTTGATTCGTTACATCACCATAAGGATGCAAAAAAAGCAGTTAAAGAAGCCGAAGCATTTGTAGTAGGTGGAGGCAATACTTTTAGGTTGGCAAAAATGATACAGCAGCTTGATATTATTGAAACATTAAGATACCGTGCGCTTGAGGGTGTTCCCTACGTTGGCTGGAGCGCTGGTGCAAACGTAGCCTGTCCAACCATTTGCACTACAAACGATATGCCCATTGTTGAGCCCGATAACTTTAGCGCTTTCAACTTGGTGCGCTTCCAAATAAACCCTCATTACCTCGATGCTAATCCAAACGGACATGCTGGTGAAACCCGTGAACAACGAATTGAGGAGTATCTTGAAATGGATCCTTACGTTTATGTTGTGGGTCTTAGAGAGGGTAGCATGCTTCTGCTCGAGAAGGGCGTAATAAATTTAGTTGGACCAAAGTCAGCCCGAATTTTCCGACACGGAACAATTCCTCGAGAAGTGAACCCTGGCGATGACTTAGATTTTCTCTTTGAATAGTAACCTACTAAATCCGCAATATTTTTTGCGGATTTTTTTTATCCCTGTAACATCCTCCCTGCTTAAATCGTCTATTATATAATATCAAAATTTAATAAAATGCTAAAAACGAATAACCTTAACAAAATTTTTAGAACCGACGAAGTAGAAACAACCGCATTAAACAACGTTTCGCTCGAGGTTGCACAGGGCGAATTTGTTGCAGTAATGGGTCCTTCGGGTTGCGGAAAATCAACCCTTCTAAACATTATCGGTTTGCTCGATAATCCATCCTCCGGTGAATTTTTTTTCAACGGAATTGAAGTGTCCAAATTCAAGGAGAAGCAACGCACAAACCTCCGAAAATCGAACATTGGGTTCGTGTTTCAAAGTTTCAACCTAATTGATGAACTTACCGTTTACGAGAATGTAGAGTTACCGCTACTTTACCAGAGTATCGCTTCGAGCGACCGAAAAAAAAGGGTTGAACAAGCGCTGGAGCGAATGAAAATTTCGCATCGAAAAAAACATTTTCCGCAGCAACTTTCCGGCGGGCAGCAGCAAAGGGTTGCCATTGCAAGGGCTGTGGTTGGAAATCCGAAACTAATACTGGCCGACGAGCCAACCGGAAACCTCGACTCCGCCAATGGCGAAGAGGTAATGGGTTTACTCTCGGAGCTAAACCGTGAGGGAACAACCATAGTTATGGTAACCCACTCACCCAGCGATGCCGAAAAAGCCCATAGAATAATTCAACTTTTCGATGGCCATATCGTAACCGAAAACATCCAGAAACTCCTTTAACTTCTAATCCAATGCTCACAAATTTTCTGGTAAGCGCCTATCGCAACTTAATGCGCAGCAGGGTTTTTACGCTAGTAAATATTCTGGGACTCTCAATTGGTATTCTGTCAACCATTCTGGTTCTGCTTTACGTAACCGATGAGCTAGCGTTCGACAAGCATCACGCTAAACATCCGAGGATTTACCGAATTATTTCCAACTTCCATATAAACGGGAAACAGGATTTGTTTGCCATCACGGCACATTCGCTTGCGCCAACCCTAAAGCAGGAATTTTCGGATGTGGAGGAGTTTGTTCGATTTATTCCAACCGATAACTTCTTTTTTCGGTACAACGGAGCCGATTTTAACGAGGAGGATTTCTTTTTTGCCGACTCAACCATATTCAAAATTTTTGACCACGAGTTTATTGCCGGAAATCCCGAAAATGCGCTGAACAGTCCTTACTCAATGGTTATTACCGAAACTCTTGCTAAAAGAATATTTGGAAATGCCAATCCAATTGGGCAGGTTCTGCAGGGAATGCAAAACGAACCCTTTGCAATTACTGCTGTAATTAAGGATGTTCCTCGCAGATCGCACTTTCGTTTTAATGCACTTGTTTCAACCGCTACTATTAGGGAACAAATAGGAATTGAACGTTTTAACGACAATAGTTCTGGTTCGTTTTGGAATGTAAATACTTACTCTTACATACTTCTGAAAGATGGCGGTTCAACCGAGCCGATTCTTACAAACTTCGAACCTTTTAACGAGAAGTACATTGTTCCCGTTGGGAAGGCTATAAACGGGGAGTTTGTTCCAATTTTTCAACCGTTAAAGGATACACACTTCACAAAAATTGAAGGTTTACAAGGCGATTTCCCCGTTGGAAACCGATCGTACCTTTTCATATTTTCGCTTGTGGCTCTTTTCATTCTGGTTGTTGCCTGTATAAACTATATGAATATGGCAACTGCCCGATCGACAAAAAGAGCCCGTGAAGTTGGAATTCGGAAAGTAATTGGTGCCACCAAGGGCCAAATAGTACGACAGTTTATTAGCGAATCTATTCTACTCTCAATTATTGCAGCATTAATCGCCTTGGCAGCATCGGCACTAACTTTACCTTGGTTCAACTACCTTGCCGACAAGCAAATTCAAGTTACCGAACTGTTCAGCCTCTCGTATCTCCTGGGAATTCTAGCAATTACAATTTTTGTTGGATTAGTTGCTGGTAGCTACCCAGCATTTTACCTTTCCTCGTTTTCACCGGTAGTGGTTCTAAAAGGAGTGATGAATAAAGGGAAGGGAAAGGTTGGTTTACGAAAGCTACTTGTGGTTTTTCAGTTTACTATATCAATAGTTATGATTGTAGCAACGTTGGTGGTTAGCCAGCAGCAAAACTATATAAGAAATAAAAATATGGGTTTTGACAAAGAGAACCTGTTAATTATTTCTGATTTGGACACTATTGTTGGGAAGAGGGTGAACTCCTTTAAGCAAGAATTGCTTCGCAATCCGAATATTCTTGGGGTTGCTGGTTCTCAGCAGGTGTTGGGAATGGGCAATAGTAAAATTGTTTCACGTATTGAACAGGATGGGGAAATGATTGAAGTTGCCCTCAACCTAATTGCTTGCGATTTCGACTACCTCCAACTTCTGGGTGTAGAAATAGAACAGGGACGATACTTTGACCCTACAATGAACACCGATTCAACCCAAGCGTTTATTATTAACGAAACGTTTGCAAAGTTCTACGGCTGGAGCGACGAGCCGCTGGGAAAAAGAATTCAGTTTGGTATTCGGCTCGATGGAACCGTTCGAAACGATGGGCGAGTTATTGGCGTAGCCAAGGATTTTCACTTCACCTCAATCCACAACCCAATCGAACCCTTCATGTTTATTGTATCAACCCGAGAGCCAAACGTTCTTACAATAAAAATTAAGCCAGGGGTAATTGACGAAACCGTTGATTTTGTTAAGAAAAAATTCGATGAGTTTAATGCAACACGTGAATTGAACTATTTCTTTTTAGACCAAGAACTTGATGATCTTTACCGGGCTGAACAAAAGTTGGGATGGCTTTTCCGAGTATTTTCGGTGGTTACAATTTTTATCTCGTGCTTGGGTTTGCTTGGCTTAAGTTCATTTATTACCGAACAGCGAACCAAAGAAATTGGCATTAGAAAAGTTTTGGGAGGAACCAGTATAAATATTATAGTTCTTCTTACCAAGCAGTTTTTATCGTTAGTACTAATTGCAAATATTTTTGCCTGGCCACTGGCCTACTTTGCAATGCAAAAGTGGTTGCAAGGCTTTTCGTATCGAATTGAATTTGCACAATCGCCCTTTAGCTTTCAAACAATAATTCCACTCCTTATTTCAGGAATGCTTGCCCTATTAATTGCATTTGTTACCGTTGGTTTTCTCTCGTGGAGAGCCGCCGAAGCAAACCCTGCAGGCTCGCTTAAATACGAGTAAACAATTTCAAGGAGAAAAACCTAAATGTTTCATTAAATTAAGGAATGAAACATTTAGGTTTTATTTTGTTAAAAGAAGAGTACATTTATGAGTTTGTTTCATCAGAATAAAACTTGGGTCAGGCTTTTAATTAATTGCTTATCAGCGCTTTTGTAAAAAAGCCTGCTTACAACGATGGAATACCCATCTTTTATTCATTCGTATTTGTGCTAACTGCCTTACATGGGTGTTTCATTATTATTATCATTTTTCTATTTTTGTAAACTATTTAAACCAATTTATCACAAAGAAATAAAGTAAAAAATCAACAGATATGGCTAAGAACAACGAACCCGAAACAACTTCGAACAACATAAACCTAATTGGTTTTGGAACTGAAATACATGGCGATGTTATTTGTAACGGCGACCTTAGAATTGACGGAACCCTTGTTGGAAATATTTCAGCAAAAGGAAAAATTGTAATTGGCGAAACCGGTAAGATAAAAGGAGAAATTACCTGTAAAAACACTGACATTTCGGGGTTTGTAGATGGGAAAATAGTGGTGGCCGAGTTGCTTTCGCTAAAAACTACAGCCAAGGTTGTTGGCGACATGGTTACCAACAGGCTGGCCATTGAGCCAGGAAGCAAGTTTACTGGTTACTGCGACATGTCGACCGAAGCCGAAAAGAAAGCACCCATCTCCAACCCAGCAAACGGAAACAACAAACAGCAATAGGCTGTATTAATAAAACTTTCAAGGAATGGAAGAAAGCCAGGTAATCAGGCGGTTTATTAAACGTTCGGTTGTTGTTTTTTTACTTTGGGGATTGGTTTGTGCCGCTACTTTCATATGGATTGTGCCTGAGCATTACTTCCATTTTGTTCCTGTTATCTTTTTGTACTTCTTTCTGGTAAATCTGGTTGTTTTTCGTTTTCTAGTAAAATCAGGCGCACTTTCCATTCACAAGTTTTCCCGAAGGTTTCTTATCCTTACCTTTGCCAAGTTTTTTGGCTCGTTCCTGTTCGTTGTCATCTTCCTTCTTTTGCACCCAAATAGAGTTATTCCCTTTCTGGTGATATTTATCATTCTATACTTTACCTCTCTAATTCAGGAAGTTTACGATTTTTTACACTTCCTAAAAAAAAGAAGTGTAAATTAAACTACCATTTATAAAAAAATCTGAGTATTTTTGGTTTTGTCTTAATTCTTACTCAGAATGAGGAGTTTTAAACTTTCCGTTTTTCTCCTGTTGTCATTAAGGTTAATCCTTGGTGTGGGTTTTTCATATGCCACCCCGTCAAATATTGACGAAGAGGTTCATGCACCCGACACCGCCTCACACCACAAAAAAAGTTTTAATCCCGGCGATTTTGTTTTCGACCACATTGGCGATGCCCACGATTGGCATTT
>CAZLXF010000029.1:10367-19595 GCA_964563065.1 uncultured Rikenellaceae bacterium
CCAAAATCGGCGCCAAAAGGAATGCAAAACCTAATGGAGATGCTGATACTATTCGTTCGCGACGACATAGTTCTTCCTTCGCTAGGGCAGAAGAACTATATGAAGTACATGCCATTTCTGTTAACATTATTTTTCTTTATTTGGATTAATAACCTGCTTGGCCTTATTCCATTTTTCCCTGCAGGAGCAAATATTACCGGAAATATTGCAGTAACTATGGTGCTGGCAATTTTTTCGTTCCTTACTATAAACCTAAATGCCAACAAACAGTACTGGAAGCATATTTTTAATCCACCAGGTATACCAATGTTCCTTAAGTTACCTGTGCCAATTATGCCGTTTGTTGAACTGCTTGGGATTTTCATTAAGCCATTCGTTTTAATGGTTCGGTTGTTTGCCAACATTCTGGCGGGGCATATTGTGGCAATGGTACTTTTTAGTCTAATATTTATTTTTGGTAGTATAAATGTTTACTTTGGATACGGTATTTCGTTTGTAAGTATATTGCTTACTGTATTTATGACGGTTTTAGAGTTACTAGTAGCTTTAATTCAAGCATACGTATTTACATTATTAACGTCTTTGTTCATTGGAATGGCAGTGGAGGAACATCATTAAACCTATAATCTAAACTTTAAAAATTATGACAACATTACTCGTTTTTTTACAGGTTGCAGGCGTTGCGTTTGCAAAAATGGGCGCAGCGTTTGGCGCTGCTATAGTTGTGCTGGGTGCATCATTTGGAATTGGAAAAATTGGCTCGTCTGCACTTGAAGCCATTGCCCGCCAACCCGAAGCTGCCGGCGATATTCGTTCGAGCATGGTAGTTTCTGCCGCTCTTATTGAAGGCGTTGCGTTCTTCGCCATCATTGTTTGTGCGTTAGTTCTGTTCTTATAATTCCAAAATTAAGCTATCATGGGCCTAATAACCCCCGATTATGGTTTACTCTTCTGGATGTTCGTTTCCTTTGGCATCCTTGTGTTTATTTTAAAAAAATACGCATGGAAACCTATTTTGAATGGAATTAGAAACCGAGAGGAACAGATAACAAAGTCGTTGCACGAAGCCGATTTAGCCCGAGAAGAAATTGGCCAGCTGCATTCGCACATTGACGAACTCTCACAGAAAGCCAAAGCAGAGCGCGATGCAATAATGCAGGAAGCCCTTATGCTTAAAGAAAAAATGATTGAAGAGGCTGGGTTAAAGGCAAAGGAGGAGACGCAAAAACTATTGGCAGAAGCCCGTGAAACAATAAAAAGGGAAAAGGAAACAGCAAAGCTTGAGCTACAAAAATACACTTCGAAAATTGCGATTCAAATTGCTGAAAACATTCTTCGAGGTGAACTTAAAAACAAGGCCAAGCATGAAGAGCAAATCCAAGCGCTACTAAACGAAATTTCTTCAAAAAACTAGCATGGATCAGGGAAGGGTATCGGTAAGTTACGCAAAGGCGCTTTTCGATTGGGCTAGCAAAACAGCCCAAATCGATGAGGTATATAAGCAAACAGAAACGCTTATTAACCTCATTAAAAGCAATGCTGACTTTTACATGCTACTCCATACCCCCATGATTTCGCTCTCAAAAAAGAGCGACTCAATTACGAGAGTATTAGAAACCTGTTGTCCCGAGTTAACAAAATTTGTTCTGTTAATGGTTAAAAACGGTAAAGAAAACCTTATTACAAACTCATTACTAACCTTTAACCTTCTTTACCGAAAGAAGAACCATATAACTCAAGCTTCCGTTGAAAGTGCAATACCTTTGAATGAGGAAACAAAGAAACAATTTGTTAGCTATTTTGAAGAAAAGTTTGGAGGATCCGTCGAGTTTAAACATTCTGAGAACTCTGACTTAATTGGTGGGTTTGTGATTACAATTGACGATAAACTGATTGACAAAAGCGTTAAAGGCGAAATTGAAGCCATACACCGTAAACTTGTTGGCATTGAGAAATAGAAACCACTAGCATGACAAACATAAAAGCATCGGAAGTATCCGAAGTTCTTAGGAAGGAACTTGAGGGTCTCGACCTTAATAAAGGTTTTGAGGAAATTGGAACTGTTCTTCAGGTTGGTGATGGAATTGCTCGTATTTACGGGCTCTCCAGCGTACGTTCCAACGAAATAATTGAGTTCGAATCGGGAGTTATGGGCATTGTGCTTAACCTCGAAGAAGACAATGTTGGAGCAGTACTTCTTGGATCGTCAGAACTTGTGAAAGAAGGTTTCCGTGCTAAGCGTACCGGAAGAATTGCATCAATACGTGTTGGTGAAGGATTATTGGGAAGGGTTATTAACACGCTTGGAGAACCAATCGATGGGAAGGGGCCAATTACCGGAGAAACCTTCGAAATGCCATTGGAGCGAAAGGCTCCAGGAGTTATTTTTCGTCAACCAGTAAACGAGCCCATTCAAACTGGAATTAAGGCTATTGACGCCATGATTCCCATTGGTCGAGGACAACGCGAACTGATAATTGGCGATAGGCAAACCGGTAAAACCGCCATCGCTATCGACACCATAATAAACCAGCGCAGCTTCTACGAAGCTGGGAATCCGGTATACTGCATTTACGTTGCCATTGGACAAAAAGGCTCAACCGTTGCCGGCATTGCAAAAACGCTGGCCGAGCATGGTGCGTTGAACTATACTGTAATCGTATCAGCCTCAGCAGCCGATCCTGCTGCACAACAATTTTATGCGCCATTTGCCGGAGCTTCCATTGGCGAATTTTTCCGCGATACAGGCAGAGCCGCTCTAATTATCTACGACGATTTGTCGAAACAAGCCGTTTCGTACCGAGAGGTTTCGTTACTACTGCGCCGACCACCAGGCCGAGAAGCATACCCCGGCGATATTTTCTACCTACATAGCAGGCTGCTGGAACGTGCCGCAAAAATTATTGATTCGGATGAAATTGCAAAGCAAATGAACGATTTGCCAGAGTCGATAAAACACATGGTAAAAGGAGGGGGCTCATTAACTGCATTGCCAATTATTGAAACCCAAGCTGGCGACGTTTCGGCTTACATTCCAACCAACGTAATTTCAATTACCGATGGGCAAATATTCCTCGAGTCGAACCTGTTCCATAGCGGGGTTCGTCCAGCTATTAACGTAGGTATTTCTGTTTCACGTGTAGGGGGAAAGGCCCAAATTAAATCGATGAAGAAGGTTGCAGGTTCTCTTAAGCTCGATCAGGCTCAGTACCGTGAACTTGAGGCTTTTGCTAAGTTTGGTTCCGATTTGGATGCTGCAACCCTGGCAGTGCTAGACAAAGGAGCAAAAAACGTTGAAATACTTAAGCAGAAGCAGTATTCGCCCATGCCCATTGAAGAACAGGTTGCCATAATGTTTTGCGGAACAAACGGATTGTTAAAATCTGTTCCACATGAAAAAGTTAAAGCCTTTGAGGTTGATTTTATTGAAAATATGAAATTTAACCACAGCAACTTACTACAAGAAATTGCAAAGGGAGAGTTTAACGACTCCATAGCCGAGGTTTTAACTCAAGTTGCTCACGAAGTTGCCCAAAAACACCAAAAGTAAACTATGGCAAACCTTAAGGAGATAAGAACCCGAATACAATCGGTTCAATCGACCCGAAAGATTACCAGTGCTATGAAAATGGTTTCGGCCGCAAAATTTCATAAAGCACAGGAAACAATCATTCGTTTCTACCCTTACTCCAAAAAGGTTTTTGAGGTTTTAGCA
The DNA here is from genome assembly GCA_964563065.1 of uncultured Rikenellaceae bacterium. GTDB lineage: Bacteria > Bacteroidota > Bacteroidia > Bacteroidales > Tenuifilaceae > DAOSWM01. The sequence goes on from CAZLXF010000029.1 coordinate 14,083, forward strand.
CAAGCATTCTCAGGAGAAACAAGTGATAGTGAAGCCGAGAAATGGTTTTCTCAAAAAAACGAACAAAAAAAAGTGGCTATTCTGGTTATTACCTCCAACTCGAGCATGTGCGGTGGTTTTAACCAAAACCTGATTAAGACGGTACAGGAAGATGGTCCCTCGATTTTTAAAGAACTATGGAATAATAAAAGTGTTGACTTCTATTGCATTGGGAAAAAAGGTGGTGATTACTTCTCAAAAAAAGGTTTCCTTGTAAAATCGATTGATACAGAAACCATTGACAAGCCATCCTTTCAATCCTCATCGAAATATGCTGAGGTGCTTATGGAACAATTCTTAACCAATGTTTACGATAGCGTTTACATTGCATACAGCCAGTTTAAGAATCCTGCGGTACAGGTTCCTGTAATTGAACGTTATCTTCCCATTCAACTTCCTAAGAACATTAAGGTTGATCCTAACCGTGCAACAATATTTGAACCCGACAGAATGCACATTGTTAAAACAATAATTCCTAAAGCATTAAAGATAAAGCTGCATGGCATTATCCTCGAAGTTTCGGCAGGTGAACACGGAGCACGTATGACTGCCATGCATCAGGCTACCGACAATGCCACCGACATAATCCGCGACCTTACCCTACAGTACAACAAAGCCCGCCAGGCAGCAATTACTAAGGAAATTCTTGAAATTGTTTCGGGTGCCGAAGCCCTTAAAGGTTAATCCGATTCGGTTACACTTAAGGGTCGGTTTGCCAGTTTCTTAGAGGGTTTATTGATTTCCGCAATATCTTCCGACACATTTATTATGCAATCGCCTAACCGTTCTACTTCAGAGAAAAGGTCGCTGTAAATTACGCCTGCCTGATAGTTATACTTTTTACCCTCAACATTCTTTATATGATCCTCCTTAAGCTTGTTTCGGAACTGGTTTATTTTTTCTTCCGACTCATACGCAGGACCTAAGTTGATACTTGCGTAACCTATTTCAAGGTTGTCAATCATAACATTTAGAGCTTCCTCTGCTAAATCGAACATATGGTTTAGGTTATCGCGGGTTTCCTGATTAAACCAGATATTTGCAACCCTTTTTCGGCGAAGAGTTTTGGCTAAATTGTAGTTACAGTCGGAAATACTTTCAATTTCACTAATAATTTTAAACATTGCCTGTAACCTACGTGAACTCTCGTCGCTTAGGTCGTGAGTTGATACTTTATTGAGATAGGTTGCAATTTCAACCTCAACTCTATCGCTAATAGTTTCGTACTTATCAATTCGTTCGTATAGCTTAAAGAAATTCTTCTCGTTGGTTTCACGGAAAAGTTCGCGAACAAACCCAAACATCTTGAAGGATCGATTAGCGTAGTTAATAATCTCCTTTTTAGCTTGTAGTAATGAAAGTTCTGCCGTTGAAAGCATACCAATCTCAATATGTTTAAGCCTAAACTCCTCCTCTTCTGTTTCTTTAATGGGAACCAGCCTCGAAACTAAATTGACAATAAGCGGTGTAAACCAAACAAGTAGGAAGGTATTAATAATATTAAATGTACTGTGAAATATTGATAGCGCTATGGGCACTCCAGCTGGGGTTTCGAAAGGAGAATCGCCTCCCATATCAACCACAAAATTTCCTATCATTCCAATAAAACTTCGGAAAACAAAAAGCATCCAAACAACCCCAAACATATTGAAAATAAGGTGAGCACGAGCGGCGCGTTTTGCAGAAGCGTTGGCTACTGCAGCAGCAATATTTGCGGTTATGGTTGTTCCAATGTTTTCGCCTAAAACCATTGCTGCTGCAAGGTCAAAACTTATCCATCCGTTGTTACACATAACCAATGTGAGGGCCATGGTTGCGCTCGACGACTGAATTACAACGGTAAGTAACGAACCAATTGCCACAAAAATAATAATTGAGAAGAATCCATGACTGGTGTAATTAGCAAGGAATGAGAGTATCTCAGGCTGATCGCTAATGTTCGGAACCGAACCCTTTAAAAAATCTAACCCTAAAAAAAGCAGCGCAAAACCAACGGCTAGCTCACCCCACGATTTTCGAGAACTCTTCTTGCTAAAAACCAGAGGGAAACCAATTCCAATAAGCGGTAACGACAATGCACTAATAGAAAACTTAAAACCCAGAAGTGAAATTAGCCAAGCAGTAAATGTGGTACCAATGTTAGCTCCCATAATTACACCAACCGATTGAACCAACGAAAGCAACCCTGCGTTAACAAAGCTAACCACCATAACGGTTGTTGCAGAACTCGACTGGATAATCATTGTAACAAGTAACCCTGTTAGAATACCTTTAAAACGGTTCGAGGTCATTGCTGCTAAAATGTTACGCATCTTATCGCCAGCAACCTTCTGCAACGATTCGCTCAACATTTTCATACCGAAGAGGAACAAACCCAGAGAACCAACCAGGGTCAAGAAATCCATTAATCCATAGTTCATGGCCAATATATTTTGTGGTACGCAAAAGTAGCAAAATGGATTTATGAAATAAAACCAAAAAGTTGATTTTGCTCATTTTATGTTGTAGAAAAGTAATTTATTAAACCTTGTATAATTATAACAATAAACAACTACCTTTGCAGCCCGAAAAAGGACGAGAATGTAGTTTGTGTCTCAAACTGAATTACAGCACATAACACCATATGCCAAACATCAGAAACATTGCCATAATTGCCCACGTTGACCATGGAAAAACAACGCTGGTTGATAAAATGATTATACAGGGGAAACTTCTAAAGGAACACGAGTTGCCCGGAGAACTTATTCTCGACAGCAACGAACTTGAAAGAGAAAGAGGAATCACAATTCTGGCCAAGAACGTTTCGGTTACCTACAAGGGAACCAAAATAAACATTATTGACACACCCGGCCACTCCGATTTTGGCGGCGAGGTTGAACGTGTACTAAATATGGCCGATGGAGTTCTTCTGCTTGTTGATGCGTTTGAAGGAACCATGCCCCAAACACGATTTGTGCTTCAAAAAGCACTCGCGTTGGGTTTAAAACCCATTGTGGTAATTAACAAGGTTGACAAACCAAACTGTAGGCCCGAAGAAGTTCAGGAACAGGTTTTTGAATTAATGTTCAACCTCAACGCTACCGAAGAGCAGCTGAACTTTCCAACTATATACGGAAGCGCTAAATTGGGTTGGATGTCGGATGACTGGAGAACGCCATCCAATGATATTACTCCATTGCTCGACTCAATTCTTGAAAACATTCCCAAACCCAAAACTGAAACAGGAAGTTTGCAGCTTCTAATTACATCGCTCGATTACTCTTCGTACGTTGGCCGCATTGCAATTGGTCAATTGCACAGGGGCTCAATAAAGCAAGGGCAGATGGTTTCACTGGTTAAACGTTCGGGACAAGTTATAAGAACCAAAGTTAAGGAGTTACTTCTATTCGAAGGGTTAGGAAAGCTAAAGGTTGAAAAGGTGAATGCTGGCGACATTTGTGCGCTTGTTGGAATTGAAGGCTTTGACATTGGCGACACGGTTGCCGACATTGATGAGCCAGAGGCTTTACCAACCATTGAGGTTGACGAACCAACCATGAGCATGCTTTTCACCATTAACGATTCACCATTTTTTGGTAAGGAAGGGAAATTCGTTACATCAAGGCACATTAAGGACCGGTTAGATAAAGAGCTTGAAAAAAACCTTGCTCTTAAGGTGAAAGAAACCGACAAGGCCGATTCGTTTACGGTTTATGGCAGGGGAGTTTTGCACCTTTCAATTCTTATTGAAACTATGCGAAGGGAAGGCTACGAGCTACAGGTTGGCCAGCCAAAAGTAATTATTAAAATGGTTGCTGGCGAAAAGTGTGAACCCATTGAAATTCTTAATATCGATTTGCCCGATGAGTTTTCGGGCAAAGCCATTGAGGTTATAAACCGACGGAAGGGAACCTTACTAATAATGGAGCGAAAAGCCGATAGGATTCACCTTGAATTCGAAATTCCGGCTCGCGGAATAATCGGCTTACGAAACATTCTGCTAACAGCAACCGCCGGCGAAGCCGTTATTTCGCATCGCTTTAAAGGCTTTGAGCCTTACCGTGGCGAAATTGAAACACGAATTAACGGTTCACTAATTGCTCTTGAAAGCGGAACTGCATACGCATACGCAATAAATAAGCTACAGGACAGAGGCAAGTTTTTTATTGATAACCACGAGGAAGTTTACACCGGACAGGTGATTGGCGAAAACAACCGGGCTGGCGATTTGGGAATAAACGTAACCAAATCGAAAAAACTAACCAACGTGCGGGCAGCAGGTTCCGACGAAAAGATATTTTTGGCTCCGCCAATTAAGTTTAGCCTTGAGGAAGCGCTGGAATACATTCAGGAAGACGAGTACGTAGAGGTAACCCCCGTGGCCATTCGTTTACGTAAAATATTCCTTGACGAGAACGAACGAAAAAGAAGAGCCAAAAGCTAAACTTCTATTTCCATCGCCGGTGCGACCAAAGCCAGTTTTCGGGTTGTTTTCGGATAATCTGTTCGAGTTTGCTTGCGTAACGTTGGGTAATTTCACCTTCGGTTAACTCGTTGGAATTATCGGATAAAACCGAGAGTTCAATTTCATAAAACCCCCTTCTTTTACGTTGAACATCGATGTAAACAACGGGCAAATTGTATGCTCGGGCGTACTTTTCGGGTCCATGAAGGAATGGGGTTTCAATTCCTAAAAAATTAACGTTGTACGCTAAGTGTAGCCGCGAACGAAGCGTTCGCTGGTCGGCAGCCATTAAAAAGGCTGTGGGCTTGCCACAATTTTCCTCGAAAGTTTTTGACGTTTCAGCAATTGAAACAAGCGTTGTTCCGAACTTTGAACGATTACTCCGTACAAACCTGTCTATAAACGAGTTATCAATCCGTTTATAGAATGCTATGGTATTGAAGTTTGTTTGCAAACTTGCCGAAAGGCTCCCCCACTCCCAGTTGCAGTAGTGAGCTGTAACACCAATAACACTTCTTCCCGAATGATAAAATTGATTTAGCACTTCAGGGTTTGTAACCCTATGCCGCCTAATTACCTGCCGGGGAGTCATAGTGAAAGCCTTTATTCCTTCCAAAAAAACATCGCCTAAATTTTTGTAAACAAGTTTTTCCATCCTTTTAAAAAGGGAAGAACTCCACTCAGGAAAAACTTTTCGAAGGTTTCCCTGAATTACCTTTCTTCGGTAACCAATAACGGCATGTAGAAACCAACCCAAAAAATTTGAATATAAATAAAGAACAAGGAATGGTGTTATGCCAACCAGTAAAACCAGAATAAAGAATAGGCCTGCAATGGTAATGTTTAACATGCTTGAAGTGTTGAAAAATTAATGCTAAAAATAGCTATTTGAAATGGTTTTTTACCTATTAAAAAGTGTACGTATACGAACAAGTCTTGTACTAAAATAAAACAGTGTTTAATTCACCCAGCCTTATTTTTGTTCTGTTTGTCAAGTTGTTACCAGTTCTGGCACAATAACTGTTTTTGG
>CAZLXF010000030.1:0-2375 GCA_964563065.1 uncultured Rikenellaceae bacterium
AACCCAAACTGGGCAAAAAGCAGCATTGCTGCTCCGAGTACTAATTTTCTCATTGGTTTATTTTTTTGGTTAGTAGTTTTCACAACTTTTACAAAGTTAGTTATTCTAAAGTAAAATTACTTCAAAATTTAATTTTTACAAGGGTTTTGCGCTTTTTTTTTCGTAAAACAATTAATTAATTGATGAGTTAACAAAAAATGTGGACGAGTGTTCAAGTTGTGATTAGTAAAAAATTGAGGTGTCGGTGGGCGGTGATCGGTCACTTCGAGAGACTCAGTGGCCGGTGATCGGTGAGCGGTGGGCGGTCACTTCGACAGTTCGACAGGCTCACTGCATCGCAGGCTCAGTGTCCGTGATTGGTGATCGTGGCTATACCTTAAACCCAATTACGAGCACATCGTCAACCTGTGGGTACTCCTTGCGTTTCCACTCGTTGAAGGTAATTTTTAGGATTTCGCGCTGCTCACAGGCTGGGAACTGGTGGATATGTTGGAGTAGCTCGGTAAAGTTTTTTATCATGAATTTTCGTCCATCGTTTCCCCCAAACTGATCGATAAAACCATCGGAGAAAATGTATATCCAGGTAGGCTCCTTCACATCGATTGGGTGAGTTGAAAACTCAAAGTCGGTGTTAGCGGTTCCTCCTCCAATGGAATCCTTATCGCCGCGCATACGAACTGCTTCACCATTGGTAACGTAAATAAGTGGATTTTTTGCGCCAGCAAACTCAACGGTTTTTGTTTGCGGATCGATAACACAAAGCGCCATATCCATACCATCGCGGTTGTCGGTTTCGTCCTGTCGAAGTGCTTTACGAATACCACTATTCAGCTCCTTTAGAATAAGTCCAGGCTTAATTACGCCTCTGTTTAAAATATCATCAAGGAGATTGTATCCAATCATCGAGAGGAATGCACCAGGTACGCCGTGGCCTGTACAGTCAACTGCAGAAATGGCAAACTTATCGACTCCGTGTTTATACTCACCATTCTCTCCGGGAATAGTTTTAAACCAGTAGTAGTCGCCGCTAACCACATCGCGGGGCTTAAAGAAAATAAACGAATCGGGCAGGTATTCCTCCAAATGCTTCTGCGAAGGAAGAAGTGCCTTCTGAATTCCCTGAGCGTAGTTGATACTCTTGTTAATATTCTCGTTCTGACGCTGAATTTGGTCGCGCTGTTCCTGAATTTCAGTATTCTGCTGGCTAAGCAGTACGTTAGCCTTCTTCTTGTCGCGGTACCCCTTATATATAAAGATGAGCAGCAGGAAGAATAATCCTAAACCTATAGCACCTGCAAGAATAATGGTTTGCTGCACTTGCTCCCGAGCTTCCAGCTCGCGCTGAGCCAACTCCTGCAGTTCGCGCTGAGCCTCAAGCAGATCAATCTCTTGTTGCCGTCTTCGTGAAATTTCTTCGGCACGAAGAAGTGAATCCTGCTTCGATTGAACTACAAAGCCAAGCGAATCTTCGGTTGCTTTAGCTTGTAGTTTTTGGAGTTCCAGCTCAAGCACTTTGGCCATACGTTCCATTCGCTCACGCTCCACTTCTACCTGAGTTTTACCCACAATCTCTTCGTACTCCTCCTTAATTTCTTGCTGAGCAACGTGCTGCTCAATCTCTGAGTAGGCTCTATTCATTTCCTGAGCCTTGGCAATGTTTCCTATCTTATCGTAGCTGGTAGCAAGCAAACGCAAGCAGTTTAACGTTAACCTCGGATTCCCCAAAGTGCGTGATAGATCAAGAGCCTCATCCAGTAATGGAATTGCTTTTTCATGCTGATTTAGAACCGTATGCATAAATGCCACATCGACCAAACCCGCTGCAATGTCTGATTTTACATTCATTTTGCGACGGGCATCGAGGCTTTTGTAAAAAGATTCAAGTGCCAAATCGAAGCGCTCCAAATCGGAGTATATAAGAGCAATGTTGCTGTAAATCGCTTTAATATCGGCGTAGTTACCAATTTTTTCGTTTAAAGGAACCGACTCAACAAAGTAGGTAACTGCTTCGCGAAGGGCATTGTTTTCCCAGTAAGTGAACGCAACCTTATTAAGGTAAAAAATGGCTTGCTCGGTATTTCCTGCTTGCTTGTATCGGGAAACCAATTCAAGGTATCGATCAACCTCCTCTTGCTTATCGCGTGGTAACACAACAATTTGCTGTGCAGCTAGCGTAAAAACAAAAAACAAAACGAGAAAAGCTGTAAGAAAACTTCCTCTCTTTATATTTTTAGTAGTTGGCATCGGTTAAAATAATTCATAAAAATAATACACTTATGCGAACATTAGTACCTAAGTGCATTTTTTTTAAAAAAGTTAACACCATATCAAAAATAGTAAAAACCAACAAGTGTGCTATTTTTTTTTGACTAATG
>CAZLXF010000030.1:2475-19495 GCA_964563065.1 uncultured Rikenellaceae bacterium
TCGAATTTACTTTGGGCTGCCAATGGAATTAACCGACCCGAAAATGGACTAAAAACTGCGCCTAGCGCTGTTAACTGGCAGGAGATTGACATTTACGTTAGCCTTTCAAATGGTGTTTACATTTACAACCCTACAAGCAATTCGCTTGATTCTTATATGAAAGCTGACATTAGGGAAGCAACTGGCCGACAACCATTTGTAAAGGATGCTCCGGTTAACCTTATTTATGTTGCCGACTTTACAAAAATGACTGGCGACAGAACCGAGGAGGTTAAACACTGGTACTCTGCAGCCGATGCAGCATTCATTGCTCAAAATGTTTACCTTTTCTGCGCATCGGAAGATTTAGCAACGGTTGTGAGAGGCGCCGTTGACAAGGTTGAACTGAAAAAAACGTTGAAACTGCCCGAATACAAACATGTTGTAATGTGCCAATCGGTTGGTTATAAAGCCAATTAAGGCAACTTCAAAATTCACATATTTTAGTAGAACAATCCCATCCCTTACTTGTTTTACAAATAAAAAGTGAAAACGGAGAAACATATTTATCCCGTTACGGGAATGTCATGTGCTGGCTGTTCAGCCAGCGTTGAAAGCATGCTGAAAAGTCAGCAAGGAGTTGTTGATGCAGGTGTAAATCTTGCAAACCAAACTGCCTGGGTTGATTTCGATTCCGAAAAAATTAAACCAAACCAACTACAGCAAGTAATCCGGTCAATTGGGTATGATTTGCTTATCGATTCTGAAAATAATCGTGACCGAGCCAACTCCGTTAAACAGGAGGAATTAAGCAAACTAAAGATAAAAACCATTGCTTCTGCAATACTAACAATTCCCGTTTTTGTGCTTGGAATGTTTTTTATGCACTGGGAATTGTCCCCATTTATTTCTCTATTTTTTGCAACCCCAATTATTTTTTGGTTTGGAAGAGGTTTCTTTATAAACGCTTACAAACAGGCAACACACCTAAAGGCGAATATGGACACGCTGGTGGCGCTCAGCACCGGAATTGCATTTATTTTCAGCGTTTTCAACACTTTTTTTAGTGAATTTTGGGTAAGCAGGGGGTTAACACCTCACGTTTACTACGAATCGGCTTCGGTAATAATTACATTCATACTTTTAGGAAAATGGCTTGAGGAGAAAGCGAAGGGAAAAACATCGTCGTCCATTAAAAAGTTAATGGGTTTACAGCCCAGCACTGCCAAGGTTGTTGAAAGTGGAAATTTCATAGAAGTTAAGATTTCGGAGTTAAAAACAGGACAAATTGTTCTGATAAAACCTGGCGACAGATTACCCGTTGATGGGTTAGTTGTTGAAGGAACCTCAACCGTTAATGAGAGTTCAATTACTGGCGAGCCTATTCCTGTTGAGAAAATTTCTGGCAGCAAAGTTTTTGCAGGAACTGCAAATATAAACGGCTCGCTGCATGTTCGTGCCGAACAGGTAGGATCAGAAACGGTTTTAAGCCGCATTGTTCGAATGGTTGAAGAGGCTCAGGGAACAAAGGCTCCAGTTCAGAAACTGGCCGACAAAGTGGCTGGAATTTTCGTTCCATCAGTTATTCTTATTGCCATTATCAGCTTTGCTGTTTGGTTCACTTTTGGAGGTGAACTTGGCTTTATTCATGGAATTTTGTCGTTAGTAACCGTTCTTGCTGTTGCCTGTCCTTGTGCACTTGGACTTGCAACACCAACAGCCATGATGGTTGGCGTTGGGAAAGGCGCTGAAAACAACATTCTAATTAAGGATGCAGAAAGTTTAGAGTTAGCGCATAAAGTTAACACGGTTGTTCTCGACAAAACCGGAACTATTACGGTAGGAAAACCTCAAGTTTCCGATGTAATTTGGTTTGTTGAAAACGGTGAAAAAGAAAAGTATCAGTCAATTCTTTTTGCATTAGAATCAAAATCGGGGCATCCGCTAGCGGAAGCAATTGTTGAGTTTTTAAAAACCAAAAATGCTCAGAACGTTGAACTCGATAATTTTGAATATAAACCGGGTGTTGGAATTATTGCCAGCAAAGGAAACGAAAGGTTTGCTGTTGGGAACGAGAAGTTGATTCGAAACCAAGGTTTTAAAATTGCCGAAACGGCAATTGCTCAAACTATCAGGCTTGAGGAGGAAGGTAAAACCTGCATCTATTTTACTTCAAACGAAAAACTTATTGCAATTTATGCTATTGGCGATAAAATAAAGGAAACTTCTCAAAAAGCAATTGCCGAGCTTAGGCAGATGAACATTGAAGTAGTAATGCTAACTGGCGATAATGAAAGAACTGCTGAAAAAGTTGCGAGGGAAGTTGGGATAACAGTTTTCAGAGGAGCGATGATGCCCGAAGAAAAAGCTGCTTTTGTAGCCAACATCCAAAAACAGGGAAAAATTGTTGCCATGATTGGCGACGGAATTAACGATTCGCATGCTCTGGCTCAGGCAGATGTGAGCATTGCAATGGGCAAAGGGTCAGACATAGCAATGGATGTAGCCAAAATTACAATTGCAACATCGGACCTTCAGCAAATTGTATCGTCAATAAAACTTTCGCGGGTTACCATGAAAACTGTTCGCCAGAATTTGTTTTGGGCATTTGTTTACAACATAATTGGCATTCCGATAGCAGCAGGAGTTTTATACCCAATAATTGGCTTTCAGTTCGACCCAATGATTGCCGGAATGGCAATGGCGCTAAGTTCGGTTTCTGTTGTGACTAACAGTTTACGGTTGCGTTCAAAGAAAATATAATTTCACCTTACTGAAAGCAAGCTAATATAGTTCTCAAGAATATGCTTTAGCCAGTAGGTGTAATTGTTCGGTTTTTGCTCCACATCTTCAAGTAAATCGTTCAGCGAAATCCATTTATAGCTGGCAACCTCATCGGGGTTTGGTTTCGGATTGTTATTGTAAAAGCCTATGAAAATATGGTCAATCTCGTTTTCAGTTAATCCGTTGTCGAAATCGACCTGATAATGGAATTTTCCAACAAAATTCAGTTCCGTATCGAAACCCATTTCTTCCACCAACCTTTGGTGAACGGTTTCCTCCATCGACAGGTTTTCGGGTAAGTGACTACAGCATGTATTAGTCCACAATCCGGGCGAGTGATATTTACCAAATGCCCGCTGCTGGAGTAAAACTTCACCCTTTGCGTTGAAAACAAAAATTGAAAACGCTCTGTGCAGCAATCCTTTTCTGTGGACTTCGTACTTTGGTTTAAAGTCAACTATTTCATCGTTGCTGTTTACCGTTGCAATAAAACTTTCCATACCAGAGTGCTTACAATAATTTTTGTGGATAGTAGTTTATGTAAATGTAATAACATAATTTTTACAGGAAAGTTTGTTTTACCTATTAAGAAACATAGGCAACTAGCTTTCAAAACTTTCCGATACTTTAAAGTTATCAACAATTTGGTGTTAATATTATAGCTATCAATTCCTTCTCCCCTTTTGATGTTTATTAGTATTTTTACACGAATTTCAAGAAAGAAACTATGCATAAGTTTTTCATACTAGCGCTATCGTTCGTAATGTTGCAAACGTCAACGATTTTGTATAGCCAGGAAACATTGAATTATACTCACCCCGACAAGCTCTACAGAAAAGGATTAGAACTTTTTGAGAAAGGGAACTTCGTTTCGGCCCAGCAACATTTTAAGCTGGCAGCCACCAAATTCGACCCGAAAGAGGTTCACCAGCGTGGCGAATCGGAATTCTACAATGCGCTTTGCGCCATTGAACTTTTCAACGAGGATGCCGAATACCTAATTCGCAACTTTATTAATAACTACCCCGACAACCAAAAAGTTAACCTCGCATTCTTTGAACTTGGAAAACTTCGCTACCGCGAAAAAAAGTATAAGGATGCCATTTACTGGCTAACCCAAGCCGACAGAGGCGCTTTTAGCAAGGAGCAGCGCGCAGAACTTCTGTTTAAACTGGGCTACAGCTACTTTATGGTTAACGAAATTGAGCCAGCAGGCAGAGCTTTCTTTGAAATTAAAGATACAAAGAACAGGTACTCATCGCCCGCAACTTATTACTACTCACACATTTCGTACACACAACAGAACTACGCCACAGCGCTAAAAGGCTTCGAGAAGCTTAGCAACGATGAAACATTTGCGCCACTTGTTCCCTACTACATCTCACAAATTTTCTTTCTTCAGAAACAGTACGAAAAAGTGGTGGAGTACGCTCCTCCAATTCTTGAGAATGCCACCCCCAAAAGGGCTCCCGAAATTGCACGCATAATTGGCGAATCGTTCTACAGGCTGAAAGAGTACGAAAAAGCGATTCCCTACATCGAAAAGTTTCTGGAAACAGCACCATCGCTCACCCGCGAGGACAACTATTTAGTAGGATTTGTTTACTATCGCAACAGTAAGTTCGACGAAGCGGTAAAGTACCTTGAGCGTGTTCCAACCGAGGAGGATGTGTTAAGCCAAAACGCAAACTATCATCTTGCCGATTGCTACATAAAGCTGAACGATAAAGCCAAAGCACGCCAAGCATTCGCCATGGCCTCGAATTACGATTTCGACATGTCGATTAAGGAGGATGCGCTTTTCAACTTCGCAAAAATTACCTACGAAACGTTGTACAACCCTTTTAACGAGGCCATTGATGCATTCAGAAAGTACATCGAACTTTTCCCTGAAAGCCCAAGAATTGACGAGGCTCATAACTACCTTGTGCTGGCGTACTCCAATACAAAGAACTATCAGGAAGCGCTGGAAGCACTCGACAAAATAAAGGTGAAGGATGCTTCCATAAAAAGCGCCTACCAACGGGTTGCTTTCTTCCGTGGACTGGAATATTTTCAAAACCTCAACTTTCCCAAGGCAAAGGAATTGTTCACCCTATCGCTCAACTACCCCGAATTTAATCAAACCCTAAATGCCCAGTCGTTATACTGGCGGGGCGAAAGTTACTTCAGGCTCAACGATTTTGCCAGTGCATCAACCGACTACAACCTTTTTCTGCTTTCACCGGGAGCATTTAGCCTACCCGAGTACCAAATGGCTCACTACAACCTTGGCTACTCCAACTTTAAGCTGAAAAACTACGACGAATCCATTGTTTGGTTTAGGAAGTACACAACCATTGCAGCCAACAATCCCGACCAAATTATGGGCGACGCATTCAACCGCATTGGCGATTCGTACTTCATTCAAAGAAGATACTGGGTTGCGCTCGACTACTACGAAAAAGCGATAAACACAAATACTATCGACGTTGATTACGCCTATTTTCAACGTGGTTTCGCATTCGGATTGGTTGAACGCCCACAGAAAAAAATTGAAACGTTGCTGGAAATGGTGAACCGGTTCCCCGAATCGAGTTATATCGATGACGCTCTCTTTGAACTGGCAGAAACACATCTCGCATTGAACGAAACAGTTGAGGCAGAAAAGTACTATAGCCAAATTGAAAAAGATTTTCCGGGGAGCAGTTACTACGTTAAAGCCCTGGTTCAGTTGGGCATTGCCTCGTACAACAAGAACGATAACGAGAATGCCATGCGTTTCTACAAACGCGTTGTTGAGGAATTTCCTGGTTCGCCCGAGGCGAAAAATTCGTTGGTTGGACTAAGAAATATTTACGTTGATATGGGCGAGGTTGACAAGTACTTTGACTACGCATCAACCCTTGGGAGCCTTGGCAACGTTAGCATGGCCGAGAAAGATTCGCTTTCGTACATTGCAACCGAGAAAGTATACATGAGTGGCGACTGCCAAAAAACCGTTCAAAATTTCAATAAATATCTTGAAGAATTCCCAAAGGGAAACTTTGTGCTCAATGCCAACTACTACATTGGCGATTGCCTATATAGGCAGGGAGAAGTTGAAGAAGCCCTCCCCTATTTCAACTACGTAGTTCAACGCCAAAAGAACCAGTTCACCGAGCAAACGCTACTTGCCGTTTCCGATATTTACATGCAAACAGAGCGCCATGCCGAAGCATTCGAAGTTTACGACATGCTAGAAACCCTTGCCGACATAAAAACCAACCTGCTGGAAGCTAGAATTGGAAAACTTCGTTCGGCCTCAAAACTTAACAAGCCGCAGGATGTTGTTGAAGCAGCCGCAAAAGTTCTAATAACCGAAAAACTTCCTCCAGAAATTGAGCGCGAAGCACGCTACGAAAGAGCACACGCACTTGTTTCACTAAATCGTACGGACGATGCCTTTGATGAATTTGCTTTCCTTTCGGAAAATGTAAAATCGCCACAAGGCGCCGAAGCCAAGTACATGATGGCAAAAATTTATTTCGACAAGGGCGAATTGGAGAAGAGCGAGACTGAAGTTTTCAACTTTGCACAGCAAAATACTCCACACCAGTACTGGCTTGCCAACAGTTTTATACTTCTTTCGGATGTTTACGCCCAGAAGGACGACTTCTTCCAAGCCAAAGCCACCCTGCAAAGCGTTCTTGACGGATACACAAATACCGAAGATGGAATTATCGACCTGGCGTCAACAAAACTTTCTGAACTTATTAAGGCAGAGCGAGAAAAACAGAAAGGAACTGAGGCCGACACAATTAGAGTAAAATGGTCGTTCTAGCTTTTAATCAATGGTTACAATTAACTGAAACTGAAAAGAATTAAGATGACACTAAATAGAATAAACTCATTCAGCTTTACACTCGGAATCATTCTCACCATTTTTGCTAGCAATGGTTTGGTTGCACAGGATGGCAACCTTACAAAAGAGGTTCAGGTTGTTAAGCCTTATGAGCCCAGCATTTCCGATGCATTTAAAATAAACCTTATGCCTCAGGTTGATGATACGTTGAAGTTAATTCCCTCTTTCACTTACAATTTGGCGCTCCGTCCCGTTCGAACAGAGTTTCCAGTAAAACCCATTCCTGCTGCACGAATGGTTGCTGAGCCTTTGAACAAAGTTTACCGAGGCTACATAAAATTTGGATACGGAAACTACAATTCACCTCTTGCAGAAATTTACTTCAGCAACCTACGTTCAAAGAATTGGTCGTACGGAGTAGCAGTTAAGCACCTATCCTCGTTTGGAAACATTAAAATTGATAACAATGAGAAGGTTGACGGAGCCTTTGCCAAAACCAATGTTATGGCATTTGGGAAAAGGATGTTCGAAAAATCGGTGCTGTCCGCTGCTGGAGGGTTCAACTACCATAAGTACAACTTCTATGGAATCGACACATCGGCAATTCCATCTAACCCACAACTCCTTTCAAACCCGGATCAACAGCACCAACGATTACTTCATGTAAACCTATCGTACCACTCCACTCACAGCGATTCAACTCATATAAACTACAAATTCAACGGAGGTTTTAACGCCTTTGCCGACAACTACGGAATGGAGCAAAACTCGTTTAACCTGAAAGCCGACCTCGACAAATTCTTTAAAACCGAACGAGTTGGTGGAACAGTTGAGTTCACTCATCACATGAAAAATAATCTGCTCGACTCGGCAAACAACACCATTTTTCGTTTCTCGCCCTGGATGGGGCTTTTTGGCAAACAGTGGAGAGTGAAAATAGGAGTTAACTTTGCTTACGATGCCAATACATCGGGAAACCAGTCGCACTTCTTTCCAACCGGAACAATGTCGTACGATATTGTTAGCCATTACGTTATTCCCTACATCGAATTTAGCGGTTACCTAGAAGATAATAACTACGCTAAGCTATTGAGCGAAAATCCATGGATTGAACCAGGCCTCGATGTTTGGAACACACGCCACAAATTTATTATGATGGGAGGCGTAAAAGGAAACTTTAACCCCAAAATTGCATATAACGTAAACGCCAGCTTTTCGCTTGTGGATAGCATGTACTTCTACGTAAACCCAAGTTCAACAGGGACGTACCTCGAGAATAAATTCAATGTGGTATTCGATAATATTCAACACAAGCGGTTTTTGGGCGAGCTAACAGTTGCTGCCACAAGCAGCATAAATATTTTCCTACAGGCTGAGTACAACGCCTACACCATGGACAAACTCCAACAACCATGGCATAAACCAAACTACCTGGGGAGAGCCCTTATTAGCTATAACATTCAGAATAAAATATTGCTGAAATCAGGACTGTACATTGAAGGGAAAAGATATGTACAAACTCTTTCGGGAGCACCACAGCAGATTGATGGAATTATTGACCTGAATCTTGGAATAGAATACAGGTACAACAGCAAACTATCGGCCTTCCTCGATTTGAACAACCTAACAAACCATCGCCATCAACTTTGGTACCTTTACCCAACCCAACAGTTCAACATGAAAATAGGGGCCACCTATTCGTTTTAAAAAACAACCCTTTTTACAAGTTTAATTACTTTAAAAAAGCTATAATCGGAAATGCTTAATTATTGCTTTTATTTAATTGTATATCAGTTATTTAAAATTAACTCAAATCATTAAAAAAAGCATCAAAAAGTTTCTGAAAGTGCAATATTTTTACTATTTTTGATGGTGCATTTTTTGTCATTATAAATATTTGAAAATCAGAAACATAGTAATTTAATAATACCTATCATGAGCGATCAGGAAAACGTGCAGTTGGAGCAAGACCCAAACACCACACAAAAGAAATATTCAGCCGAGAGCATTCAGGTTCTTGAAGGACTAGAAGCTGTTAGAAAACGGCCAGCCATGTACATTGGCGACACAGGCACCAAAGGGTTACATCATCTTGTTTACGAAGTTGTTGACAACTCTATTGATGAGGCATTAGGAGGATACTGCACAACTATTGATGTAGTAATTAACGAGGACGGTTCGGTTACAGTTATTGATAACGGTAGAGGAATTCCCGTTGATTACCACGAAAAAGAGAAAAAATCGGCCCTAGAGGTTGTTATGACCGTTCTCCACGCAGGTGGAAAATTCGACAAAGGTTCGTACAAAGTATCGGGAGGTTTGCATGGAGTTGGCGTTTCGTGTGTAAATGCCTTATCACAAAAGTTGGTTGCAGAAGTTTACCGCGACGGTATAATATGGCGACAGGAGTACAGCAAAGGTAAATCGATGGGTGAAATTGAGCAGGTTGGTGAAACAACCGATTCGGGCACAAAAATTACCTTTCTCCCCGATAATACCATTTTTACACAAACTACGGAATATAATTTCGAAGTATTGGCTTCACGTTTACGCGAGCTAGCGTTTCTTAACAAGAAAATTAAACTTACCATTACCGATAAACGAGAAATCGAGGAGAATGGCAACGGAGGAAAATTTCGCTACGAAGAATTTTACTCCGAAGAGGGACTTAAAGAGTTTGTTCGCTTCCTCGATGCCAACCGCGAGTCGTTAATAGAGAATACAATATACATTGAATCGAACAAAAACGAGGTTCCTGTTGATGTTGCCATGCAGTACAACACTTCGTTTTCAGAGAACATTCACTCCTACGTTAACAATATCAATACCATTGAGGGAGGAACACATTTAACAGGTTTCCGTAGGGCTTTAACCAGAACGCTGAAGAAGTACGCCGAAGACTCAGGAATGCTATCGAAGCTAAAATTCGATATAAGTGGCGACGATTTCAGGGAAGGGTTAACTGCCATTATTTCGGTAAAGGTTGCTGAACCTCAGTTTGAAGGGCAAACAAAAACCAAACTAGGCAACTCCGATGTTAGCTTGGCGGTTGACCAAGCTGTTAGCGATGCGCTGGCCAACTACCTTGAGGAGAATCCGAAGGATGCCAGAACCATTGTTCAGAAGGTTATTCTGGCAGCAACTGCTCGTCATGCCGCACGCAAAGCGCGCGAACTGGTTCAACGGAAAACGGTTCTCTCCGGATCAGGCCTTCCAGGCAAACTATCGGACTGTTCAGAGAAGGATCCTTCGCTAACTGAACTTTACCTTGTTGAGGGCGACTCTGCAGGAGGAACCGCTAAACAAGGACGCGACCGTAGCTTTCAGGCCATCCTTCCTCTTCGAGGAAAAATATTGAACGTAGAAAAAGCCATGCTGCATAAGATATTTGAAAACGAAGAGATTAAGAACATCTTTACTGCATTGGGAGTTTCCATAGGAACCGAGGAAGACAGCAAAGCGCTAAACCTCACGAAGCTAAGGTATCATAAAGTTATTATTATGACCGACGCCGATATTGACGGCAGCCACATTGCAACACTAATTATGACCTTCTTCTTCCGCTACATGAACGACCTTATAAATGAAGGCTACCTTTACATAGCAACTCCACCGCTTTACCTAATTAAGAAAGGGAAAGAGGAGCGTTACTGCTGGAACGAAGAGCAGCGAGCCGCTGCAATTGAAGAACTCGGAAAGGGACGAGAAGGATCGGTACACATTCAGCGATATAAAGGTTTGGGTGAAATGAACGCCGAGCAGCTTTGGCAAACCACTATGAATCCTGCTAGCCGATTGCTACGACAGGTAACAATATCGAGTGCCGCTGAGGCCGATAGAATTTTTTCAATGCTTATGGGCGATGAGGTTCCACCGCGCAGGGAGTTTATTGAGAAGCATGCGAAATACGCAAAAATTGATATCTAAACAATTTATTATAATTATAAAGGGGATGCAGAAATAATTCGCATCCCCTTTGTTTTTATTAAACTTCCTCAAACGGAGAAACTCAATTTCTGATAACTCCAATTAGTATTGTGATATTTTTCCGAGACCTGAAACATTTGCATCAACCCGAGGGTTACCCTCATATTTAATCGATCCTAAACCTGAAACGTTTGCATCCAAGTTATCGCTAACATTCACGTACACTCGTCCAACACCACTATTTGACACATCTGCATTTTTTATAGTGAAACCTAGCGCATCAATTTTACCTACTCCACTTATATTCAATTCGGCTTCATTGGCTTTCCCTGTAAGCTCAACATCGGCAACTCCGCTGCATTTAAGATCGAAATTTTCAACTTCAAGCGCCATTTCAATATTTCCAACGCCCGACACGGAAAGTTTAAAACTATCAAATACAAGCTTGTGAACTGTTTTCATATCAACCACACCGCCAATTCCAAGGAAATCAAGATCATTCACTTCAATTTTCACAACCACATCCTCCTTCTCCTGATTTCTTCTATCGCTGGTTAGGGTGATTCTGTCGCCAGACCGTTCAATCTCAATATCGTCAATGGCATTTTTATCGCCAACAATCTCCATGTTTGGAGAAGTTCCCTGAACCATAACAAGCTGACAAGCAATGTTAAGTTGAATTGATTTTATGCCATTCAAATCGTGTTTTTGCTGCGCAAAAGTTGGTAGCGCCAATAAAATTGCCAGTGCAGCTAGGGAAATTTTCGTAACTAGTTTCATGGTTTTTTAGTTTTTAAAATTATTAAGATGGTTTAACGTTCAAATAATTATACTGCCTCTGCCATATCTTCGGAAAACTGAAGTTTGCGTGAAACCTGCTTCTCGCTAACAACCTGTCCGTCGAGCAGGTTAACAATTCTGTGGGCATGCTCAGCATCGCTCTGCGAGTGGGTTACCATTATTATTGTAGTTCCCTCGTTGTTCAACTCCTTAAGTAGCGTCATTACTTCGTTTCCGTTATTTGAATCGAGGTTACCCGTTGGCTCGTCGGCTAAAATAAGTTTTGGATTTGATACAACTGCACGGGCAATTGCCACACGCTGCTGCTGTCCACCTGATAGTTGCTGAGGGAAATGGCTCTTACGATGCGCAATGCCCATACGTTCCAATGCACGCTCAACCATTTCTTTCCTTTGTGGCGCTGGAACTTTTTGGTAAACCAATGGCAACTCTACGTTCTGGTACACTGTAAGTTCATCGATAAGATTAAAACTTTGGAAAACGAACCCGATATTGGATTTACGCAGGTTGGTTCGATGGCGCTCCTTAAAGTCAGTAACGTCGATGCTATTAAAAACGAACTTTCCACCGCTAGGATTATCGAGTAAGCCCAGAATGTTAAGAAGAGTTGACTTGCCACACCCTGAGGGACCCATTATAGCAACAAATTCGCCATCGTTAACTTCAAGGGAAATATTGTTAATTGCTGTTGTTTCAACCTCCTCGGTGCGAAATACTTTAACTAAGTTCTCTATGTGTATCATTTTTTCAATTTTAAGTGGTTTCTGGATAGAGCAAAACATATGTCGTGCCACTATATATATGTACTTGATTTTGTGTAGATTCCTTTGTTAAAATATTTTCAAACAGATTTGATTGTAACTAAAAAGTGAATCAAATAGTAACACAGGTGTTCGAAAACGAACAATTGTGTCATTCGAGAAATTGGATATAAAAAAGCCCGAATTCAGCTTTTGAATTCGGGCTTGTATTATGCATTGAAAATTTAAGGAAGATCGATTTCGTTTGTTTGACGTTTCAAAACCACTTCGCCAAGAATGGCAACTTTTAGCTGCGCTCCATTGGCCGCATTCGATTTAACGGTTATGGTTCTGCTAATTCGCGATGGGCGTGGTTCAACTCTAAAAAAAACTTTTATTGTACCCTTTTGCCCGGGCATAATTGGTTGCTTGGTCCAATCCTTAACATCGGTGCCACAGCACCCTGTAACCTGATTGAGAATTAAAGGCTTTGCACCATCGTTAAAAACCAATATTTCAATATTGCCAGTGTTCTCGTTTACTTCGTTAACCTCAATAACTCCCATGTTGAATTCAGCCGGATCTAAACGGATATATGGGTTCGACTTCTTTAAATCGTCGTTACCAGCAGTTTGAGCGTAACCAGCAACCGATAATAAAATTGTAAAAAGGAAGGAAACTAAGCGTAACATAAGTTTAAATTATTTTTAATGTTAATTACAAATAACATTCCACATTGTTCAGCGGTAAAATTGTTTTCACTGCAAATATACAAAACTAGTTTTTGTGATTTTCTTAATTTTTCAAAACAATACCCGCATCAACATACCAAAGGTAGGCTTCCACATTTTTGTATCCCATTTCTGCCAATAATTTTGCATAATTATTTATTTGCCGCTTATGTTGCGGCAACTCGGCTCCAAACTTATAGTCGATCACCAAAGTTTGGCCCTCCTTCACCATTACTCTGTCGGGGCGATAATTTTTACCTTCAGGTGTTAAAATGGTTGCTTCGGCTTTAACCGTCCATTCACCTGAAAACCAATCGTTAAAAGGTTCTGCTGATAATATTTCTGAAACTTTGCTGGAAATTTCCTGCGCTTTTGAACGTTCAATAATTCCCTCTGCAACAAGAGTGCTAACTGCATGGTTCACATCGTTAGCGCTACTTATTATTGAATATAGAAGATGCATCACTTTCCCGTGCTGTAAAGGAGACTCAAACCTTTCGGGGTTTGATGTGAAAAACTCTTTCGAATCTGTTTTAATTTTCAATTCACGAACGCCCCCTTCAGAACTGTATTGGCTAATATTCCATCCTTCCTCATGCTCTTTTTTCGGAATCACCTTTAAAACATCATTATTCCCAGCAGTATAGCAATTTTCAACATAAGAAAAATCCATTTCGGGCTGAGCGTTTTTATACTGTTCAAAGGCTAAAGGAACCACATCCTTCATTAATTTTGAAATACTGTTAACTTCGTTATTTGTAGTATTGGAGCTAGGCAACTGAACATAAACGTACAGCTCATTCTGCGCTCTAGTAAAAGCAACGTATAGTAGATTTATGTTATCAACATGCTCCTTAACAAGTTCCTCCAATGTTTCTCTAACAAAAAAACTTTTTTCGGCATTCTTACCTAACAAAACCGGATAACGTGGCAGCAAGTTAAACGGCACCTCGTTGGAACTTACCCAAAGTAGTGGTGGCTTACCCGCTGCTCTATAGTTCCATCCAGCGTAAGGAATTATAACAATAGGAAACTCTAATCCTTTCGACTTATGAATTGTAATAATTGACACAGAATCATCCGACTCGGGAACCGAGAGCGAAAGGTTGGAAACGTTTTCATCCCACCATTCTAAAAATCTTCCTACATCCGAACCTCCTCGGTTCGATTGTGTTAAAATTACTTCATGAAGTTCAGCTAGGTAAACCAACTCTCCCTCAAGCGTATGGAGTTGAAACTTTTTCACAATTAAATCGAAACAGTCCTGTAACGATTTGGTGCTAAGACTCGACAACCAGGTACTGTCATCGTTTACAAACCCTTCGGTAAATGCTTGATGCCAACCGGTAAAGTTTCTGTTTCCAATTTCAGCAAGTTCTCTGATTAAAACCCGTTGCTGCACCTCATCGTTTGGATTTTGCGTAAGCCTTAGCGCAGAAACTACAAGCCGAACCAACTTCGATGCGCTAAGGTAGAGACCTTCCTGGCTAACAAACTTAATTTTTTCGTTTTGGTTTGCAGTTGAACGG
Source organism: uncultured Rikenellaceae bacterium (assembly GCA_964563065.1). Lineage (GTDB taxonomy): Bacteria > Bacteroidota > Bacteroidia > Bacteroidales > Tenuifilaceae > DAOSWM01. The sequence goes on from CAZLXF010000030.1 coordinate 16,790, forward strand.
TTATGCTCAAGGAACATATTTGCCACCTTCTGCCCGTCGGACTTGCTACGCACAAGAATAGCAATATCGCCCATGCTGTATTTTTGGCTTAGCTTCAAAATTCTCTCTGGCAACTCACTTGCCAGAAATGCATTCATGTCGTCGTATTCATCAGAACTCAGCATTTGAACATGAACGTATCCAGCATTGGAATGTAAGTTTGGTTTTGGCTGCTGCTCAATATCCTTGTAGGCAGTTTTAAGCTGGTTTACGAAAAACTCGCCAATTTCTCTATTCCCATCGTCCAACTTCTGTTTAATGGAATCGGCGATTGAATCGATAGTTTGGCGAAAAAAATGGTTGTTGAAATTCACAATTACAGGCAGGCTTCGCCAGTTTGTGCTAAGCACGCGCTCATCAATTCCATGATGCGCAAAATCATTCTGCAAACCCGATGAGAGAATGCTCCAATCGCCATTTCGCCATCGGTAAATCGACTGCTTCACATCGCCAACCACCATGCTAAATGCATTCTGCGATAAACTATTCTCGATAAGAGGTTTAAAGTTAAACCATTGCACTACCGAGGTATCCTGAAACTCATCAATCATAAACGAGTCGTACCGGTTGCCAATTTTTTCAAAAACGAATGGAGCATCGGTATCCTTAACAAACTCGCGCAGCAGGTGCCCGCTATCGCTAAGCAGCAGAATTCCTTCTTGCAAGGAAAGCTCTCGAACCTTTCGCCATAAATCGCCAATAAGTGCCAAGTTTTCTAAATTTCGAAGTATCATCTTCGCTGAAATGTAGGCAGCCCTTCTGCTTTCAATTGCTTCAACTAGCTCAACAAGTTTTGGGTGAAGCTTTTCAACAATTACTTGCTGCAGATTCGGAAATACTTGCTTATTTTCAGAAATTTTCTTGCTAACCCAATCGTAACCAGTATTATCCATTACCGACTTAACAACGTAGGAATTCGGTTCGGGTAAATTTGAAGAGGAAATATCCAAATTTTTACAAACTTCAATGAAACCTGGAACGCCCCTTTGCTTTTGCGTTAGAATATCGGGACTAACTTCATTTTCTGCCATTAATGCCGAAAATTTTTCCGACAGCATAACTATATGCTCAACTGTTGTGGCTGTTAATGCAAAAAGTTTATTGCGTAGGTTTTCTACATTATCTTTGCTGGTAAAACGCTCAATCTCTTCATCATCCATCAACCGAAATGTTTCAGAAAACAGCTGGCTACCAAGGCTAACAAGTTTCCTCCTAACATCCCAACTTCCCCCTTCATCCATCATATTCTGGCCCATTTGGGTTAGCCAACCCAATAACTCTTTTGCCTGCGAAGCAGAATCGAGCAAATTATCGGCTGCAAGCGTGAGAACAGGAGTTGGATCGAGCTGAATTTCGGCTCCTCCTTGCTCCCCAATTTCCCACAACAATGCCTGAATTACACGCTGCACGAAGCTGTCGATTGTACTTATTGAAAAGAGTGTATAGTTGTGTAGAATTAATGATAATGCCTTTTTTGCTTTCGTTTGAAGCATAGAACTATCAAGGTGAAGCTCTTCGGCAATTTCACTTGCCATTCCCTCTCTTTTACCCTGCGAAATAGAAAATAGTTCCTCAATAATGCGGCTCTTCATTTCGGCGGTTGCCTTGTTAGTAAAGGTAACAGCAAGGATTCGACGGTAATTTTCGGGCTCCTGAATTATTTGCTTTAGGTACTCACAAGCTAGCCTGTAGGTTTTTCCCGAACCTGCCGATGCCCTGTAAACCACTAAATTCGACATGCTTCAAAAATTATTGTTATAGTTTATAAAGGTAATAATTTGACCAGTAATAGAGGTTTTTTCTCAATTGGTTTTTCTGAAAATTGTTTTCTACAACGTTATAGGCGATAAAACAAAAACCAAAAACCTTTTGCAATGTCAGCAAACAAATCTATATTTAGGGCTGCAAAAAAAGGGATTAAAAAAATGTTTTCCCCTACTACTTTGCCTTTCAAATCATTTAAGTATGAAAAAGAAATCAACCGCATCAACTTTCGACCCTCAGAAAAACTACCAGCAAACGTTAAAGGATATTGGCTACGTTACCCGAAAAAAAGCGAAGGAATCCGACTACAAACGAATCGGATTCATGTCGGGTTTAGAGGTTCACCAGCAACTGAAAACAAAACAGAAACTTTTTTGCCGGTGCCCTGCGGGCATTTTTCACGATAGTGACGATTACCACGCAGAAATTATTCGTCATATGCGTCCAACCCTTAGCGAAATGGGCGAATACGATGGCACAGCACTTATGGAGTTTAAAACCAGAAAAAATATTTTCTATCGTATCCACAACAAAACAACCTGCACCTACGAAATTGACGACACGCCACCATTCCCAATTAACAGGGAGGCGCTGGAGTACGCACTTGAAATTTCGTTGCTTTGCAAGCTAAATATTGTTGGCGAGGTTCATATTACTCGCAAGCAGTACCTCGATGGAAGTATTCCAACCGGTTTTCAACGTACTGCTATTCTTGGAGTTGAAGGAGAAATTCAGCTTAAAAACAAGAAGGTTGGTTTGCTGCAGCTAAGCATTGAGGAAGATTCGTGTCGTGAAATTTCTGATATCGGTCATAACCGAATTTATAAAACCGACAGACTGGGAATGCCGCTTATTGAAACGGTAACTCACCCCCACTGCTACACCCCCGACGAGCTTCGCGAA
>CAZLXF010000031.1:0-19451 GCA_964563065.1 uncultured Rikenellaceae bacterium
AATGGTAATTATTGTTTCATAATTGATAGTCGCTAATGTTCAGCCAATCGCCGGTCAATATCCTGCGACATTCCCACATAATTAATCCGACCATCAACTTGGCTAACAAGTGCGTATATATAAAAATTTTGCATAAACTTAAAGAGGATTGAAATTAAAATAAAAAAAGGGCGCTCTTCTGCGCCCTTAGTAGCCCCGCCAGGAATCGAACCTGAATCTAAAGTTTAGGAAACTTTCGTTCTATCCATTGAACTACGGGGCCAAATAATTTGGTGGGCAAAAGTAATCCTTTTTTGGTTTTTGAGCAAATTTATGCATTTTTATCGGCTGGTGAATTTTACATTTCGCCTCTTTGCCAGTCAAAACAAAATTGAAACTTAATCCCTTAATCACAATACTATGAAAAGAATAGTGCTCCTAAGCATTTTAAGTCTCACATTTTTTGCGCTTTCGGCGCAAGAACTACTAGTGGACAAATGGCTCACGACCGGTTCCATTCAGGTTTTTGAACCTGCTCTCTCGCAGAAAGAGAATACTCAGGGCGAAAAATTTAAAGCAACCGAGTTGCTGAAATCACAACTCATAGCAATTGAGTCAATTACTCCTCAGGAAGGAACCTCAATTAAGGGAACCAGCCTGATTTGGAATGCTAAAACAGTTGATTCCGACAGTACCCTTCGTTACTCCTTCAGCGAAGAAGGTTACAGAATTGCCTTTATTTCAGCCTACGTTTCAACAGAAAATTTCTGGAAAGGAATGCTAAGCATCGAATCGTCGGAGGCTTTCGAAATTTATGTAAACGATAGCAAGTTAGCCGACAGGTACTCAGCAAGCAACGAAGCAAAACCTATTTCGAAGGAGGTTAAGCTAACTCCCGGTAAACACAGGTTTCTTGTAAAAGTGCTTCTTACCGACACAACCTCTCAGGTTTCAACATTGAAAGCAACCCTGAAACCTTCAGAAAACTTTATTGCCGAATCGCTAGCTATTTCTACAAATCCAGAAAAACCTTTAACCTTAAGCACCCTGCTTGAAGGACCAAAACTTTCAAACATCAACATTTCGGCAACAGGCGATTTGGCATTGGTAACCACTTATGAGCTAGATACCGAAAAAGAGAAGAATAGCTGGTTCCGAAAGGTTATAAGATTATCGGATCGTAAAGTACTCTCGTCGTTTCGCCAATCAGAAGTTTCGAGCGTGCAATGGATGCCAAAAGGGAACAAGCTATCGTACATTGCTGGCGGAAGCCTATGGATTTTTGATTTCGACAAGCTGGACGAGGTGAAAATTCTCGATAATGCAAAAGAAGTTTCGGGCTACACTTGGGCTCCAAACGAGCAGTTTATTATTTACAGCACTGATGATAAGGACGATAGCAAGAAGGGCGATGTTAAACGAATTCTTACCATGGAGGATCGTCAAGCTGGTTGGCGCGAACGAAGTTTCCTTTACAGAGCAACCATTGCCTCAGGAAAAACTGAGCGGCTTACCTGGGGAAACCAGTCGACCTGGCTACATGATATTAGCCCCGACAGTAAAAATATAATTTTTAGCGTTAGCCATCTCGATTATACCGAGCGCCCATACGATAAGCACAGCCTGTTAAAAATGGACCTGACAAACTTCTCGGTTGATACCATTTTTGCCAATAAACTGTTCTCACTAAGCGCCTCGTACTCACCAAACGGCGACAAACTTCTAATTACCTCCGCTCCCCTCGCCTTTGGCGATTTAGGCGTAAACGTTAGCGACAATAAACTTCCCAACGGCTACGATACGCAAGCGTACATTTACGATTTTGAAACTAAAAAAGTTGACCCAATCACAAAGAATTTCAACCCTTCAATCGGCAGTACGTGGTGGTGTCCGCTTACTAACAACATATATTTCAACACCGTTGATGAAGACAAAAACAATGTTTACGTATACAACACAAAGTCGAAATCCTTCTCTCTGCTAAAACTTGCGGAGGAAGTTATAAACAGAATCGATTTTGCCAAAACAAAGCCGGTTGCTGTTTACACCGGGAACGGTATGAATTCATGGAACAAAGCCTACATGTTGGATTTGAAAACGAACAAATCCACTCTTATTCAAGATGTTGAAAAAGACACCTACAAACAAGTTACGCTGGGCGATACAAAGGAATGGAACTTCAAGTCATCGTTGGGAAAAACCATTAAAGGCCGTTACTACCTCCCACCAAATTTCGATGCTACAAAAAAGTATCCAACCATTGTTTACTACTACGGAGGCACAACGCCCGTTGGGCGTGATTTTGGCGGAAGGTATCCCAAGGAACTGTATGCGGCTCACGGATTTGTAGTTTACGTTCTTCAACCCAGCGGTGCCATTGGTTTCGGACAAGATTTCTCGGCAGCGCATGTTAACGCATGGGGAAAAGTTACCGCCGACGAAATAATTGAGGGAACAAAAAAAATAAGTGATGAACATGCATTTATTGATGCAAGCAAAATTGGTTGTATTGGTGCATCGTACGGAGGTTTTATGACCCAGTATTTATTAACCCAAACCGATATTTTTGCGGCAGCAATTTCGCACGCCGGAATTAGCGCGCTTACCAGTTACTGGGGCGAAGGTTACTGGGGGTATGCCTATAGCGCCGAAGCCAGCGCTAACAGTTTCCCTTGGAACAACAAGGATTTGTACGTTAATCAAAGTCCGCTTTTTAACGCCGATAAAGTAACAACCCCGCTACTTCTGCTTCACGGAAGTGCCGACACGAACGTTCCTGTGGGCGAAAGCATACAAATGTACACCGCGCTAAAATTGCTGGGAAAACCAGTGGAACTTATCCAATTCGATGAGGAAAACCATTTTATAATGAAATACAGCCGACGAACACAATGGACAAACTCGATACTTGCATGGTTCTCCATGCATTTAAAGGGAGAAGATGGCTGGTGGAAGGAGATGTACCCCGATAAAAACTACTAGGAATAGAAATTCCCAAACAAAAGGGCTGTCAGAAAAGGCAGCCTTTTTGTTTTTTTCAAAAAAAACACCAAAAACAAGCATAATTTGGTTACAAATTATTATTTTTATGCCCGTTTTAATTGTAAAATGTAAGCAAAATGGCAGAAAAGTATCAAGTTGACGCAATCGATCAGAAAATTCTTTCATACTTAGTAAAAAATGCACGTATGCCCTTCCTCGAAATTGCTAGGGAATGCGGAATTTCGGGCGCAGCAATTCACCAACGTGTAAAAAAAATGGAAGAAGCAGGCATTATTGCCGGCTCACGAATGATTGTAAAGCCAAAGGCTTTAGGATACGATGTTTGTGCTTTTGTTGGCGTTCAATTTTCGGCTGCAAACCAGTACGAGGGTGTGGTTGAAGCGTTACGACAAATGCAAGAAGTGGTTGAGTGCCACTTTACTACCGGTCAATTTGCTCTACTTCTCAAAATTTTCTGTCGCGATAATGAGCATTTAATGGAAGTGCTAGTAAATACAATTCAGAATATTCCGGGCGTAATGAATACCGAAACCTTCATCTCGCTCGATCAAGCCTTTGAGCGTCAGGTTTACGTTAAGGATAAATCGTTGATTAAAACCAAAAAGGACTAATTATTGTTTGTAGCGAAGTACTTGGAAAGTTTGCTTATAAGTTCCTCCTTTTTAATGGGTTTTGTCATATAATCGGTACAGCCAGCAGCGAAACTTCGCTCCTTCTCGTCAGACAAGTAAAACGCTGTATTTACAATTACTGGAACATCTCCATCCAGCTTTCTAATTTTTTCGAGCGCCTTTAGGCCATCCATTAATGGCATTTGTATATCCATAAGAATTATGTCGATATTTCTATTTTTAGTGAAAATATCAACGGCTTCAACTCCGTTCTGTGCCCAAATTATGTTAACATCAGAACTTGCTAAAAAAGCGCTAATTAACTGATAGTTACTGGCTACATCCTCGGCAACAAGAATTGTTTTCCCCGATAAATTGATTGTGGAAGAACTTGTTTTAATCTGCTCAACCTTAGGCTCATCAGCAGTTACAGGACTGTATGGCAGCGTGAAATAAAAAGTGGTTCCCTTCCCTGGAATTGAATCGAGCCAAATTTTCCCTCCAAGTATGGTCACCAGTTCACTTGATATTGCCAAACCTAATCCAGTTCCCGAGTAGAGTTTCGATTCGTTGAGTGATCCGAATTTGCTGAATCGTTCGAAAATTTTGCTATGCTTATCGGGCTCAATGCCAGTTCCAGTATCCTTCACGTAAAAAAGAATCTCATCGGTTCCGGAGTATCTGTAACCGAAGGTTATACCTCCTTCATCGGTAAATTTTAGGGCATTCGACAGAAGATTCGACAGCACTTGCCGAAGCCTTGTTTTATCGGTGCTAATAACAATATCTGTGTAATCGTTATCGATATCCTGAACTATGGTAAGGTTGCTTTTTTTATACTTCTCCTTCTCCTGGTCGTAAAACACTTTTAGCTCATTGAACAACTCTGAAATTAATACAGGTTTGAGTTTGGTTTTCAGCTGCCCCGACTCAATCATCGAAATGTCGAGAATATCGTTAATGAGGCTCATTAGAACCTCACCATTGCTTCTAATAATCTTAATGTATTCGTTTTTTGCATCATCGGTTGATTCCTTGTCGGTTAAAAGGTAGGAGAAACCAACAATGGCATTCATCGGAGTTCTAATTTCGTGCGACATATTGGTAAGAAATGCCATCTTCAGCTTATCGGCTTCCTCGGCTTTCTCCTTGGCAAGGAGCAACTCTTTGGTCCGCTCATCAACCGTTTGCTCAAGTTTTTGCTGGTATTCGTATAACTTCTGCTCGGCAAGTTTTCGTTGCGAAATTTCTTCGAGTAGCTGATTGTTAACTTTTGTTTTAAAACGGAAGCGACTGTATACTATGTAGGCAAAACTCAGCAGTGAAAACGCAACAATACTCAACAAAGCAATCCAAATACGAGTTCTAACTTTATTCGATTCTTGCAGTTCCTTATCCTTTGATAACAAATCGATTTGTCGTTGCTTTGTGTGAATCTGGTACCGAGCATCGAGTTCAACCAGAAGTTTCCTTTTTTCATTGCCAAACACCGAATCCCTAAGCTCATTATATTGCTGCATATAATCGTATGCCCTTCGGTAATCGGCGCGCATTGCGTATACCTCCGACAACTGGAGCGAAATGTTTACCAGCAGAGTATTTGAGTTTGTTTGCTTCGCAATATTCCACGCATCTTCAAGAATAGCCAACGATTGATTGTACCTTTTTAGGAACAAATAAGTTTTCCCCAAGTTGTAGAGAGTATTGGCAACTCCCTCGGGGTTTGATGCTAGGTTGAACAACTCGTTTGACTGAGAGAAGTATTCTAGTGCCTGATTATAATCGCCTTTTCTTAAGTAAACGGTGCCAATGTTTAAAAGTGTGTTTGCGTAGCTTAGCTTATCCTTATCTCTGTCTTTAAATAACAATGATTTACGAAGGCACTCGAGAGCTAATTCAAAATTATCAATTTCTGAATAAATTCTGCCCATATTATTGTAGGCTTTAGCCACGCCTTCTTGATCCTTGTTATCCTCACAAATTTTTAAACTTTTTTGATAAAAATCGAGTGCAATAACCTTTTCTCCGAAGTAGAAATAAATGTTTCCGGTTTCACGAACAAGTTCAGATAGTTTTTCTCTATTATAAAGTTTGCCCGCAATAGTAAAAGCTTCCTGCGTGTTGTCCAAGGCTCTTTTAAAGTCACCAATTCGAGTATAAATTTGTCCAAACAGCTGATGGGTTTCCATCATTCCAAGACTATCGCTATTCTCGTGATAGTATGAATTAGCCCGCTCAACAATTTCAATAGCCAAATTGTAGTCGCCAATAAGGTAGTATGAACGCCCTAAAAGAATTTCTGCCAGCGCAATTTTATTTGTCCAATTATTTTGAGTGGCTAATTCTTTGGCAAGGTTAGCGTACTCAATTGATTGGGAAGGGTTACTGTTTATTATTTCGGTGGCTCTTTGCATATAAAGGTCGAACCGTTGCTCGTCGGTTGCTTCATCGGGAATGCTAAGAGAATCGTGATTGTTTTCGGCGAGTCCCTCGCCAACAACAGGAATATTATAGGCCACCAAAAATGCCAGAAATACTATACCTCTAAATATTTTACCTAAGCTAAACTGCATGCTACTGGCTTTTCTGAAATTTAGGTAAGTTACTACTAAAATTCAATATTTTCTATAAATTTTGACAACCAAAACGAAATTATTGACTAACAAATAATAAAAAAAGGCCACACATGGCCTTCAATTGTTTTTTATTTTGAGAGTAGATTAATTATCATCGTCGTCGTCATCGTAATCCTCTTCGTCAAACAGTTCATCATCAATGATATCTAACTCATCATCCTCAAAGTTCATGTCAATATCCTCAAGCTCGTCAATTTCTTGATAGAGTGTTCGCTTTACATTTTTTTCTTTTTTTAGGGGTTTTAGCTTCCGCGATTTTTTTGCCTCATCGGATTCGGCAAAACCATCTTTAACCGATTTCCGAACTTCCTTTCTTGCTTTCATCACTAGATTCGTTAAAATTAGCTTTTAAAAGTTATGAGTTAGTGGTTAGTTAAAATGTTTCCATAGTATGCACGAAACAATGCAATTTTACAATTTTTTTTGATTCCTCCTATGATTTTGCAAAATTTCTTTCAACGCAAAAAAACTTTGTAATATACTTTGAATTTTGGTGTCTTGTCAAAAATAAAGGTTTAAACTACTAGCTATAATTAAACCAATAAAAAAACGCACAATTTTTCTGTTTAAACCCCTATTTACTATTTTTGTTTCGTTTTCAACAAATAATTTCATTCCACCCAAAATGGCAACAGAAATCATACTAAAGCAGCTGCTCATTTTTGCAATCCTAATAGGAATTGGTGCTCTTGCCTTTTGGAAAAAAATTATTTCGACAGAAATAAAGAACAACCTGTCCAGAATTGTAATTGACGTAACTCTCCCCTTTCTTATTCTCACAACGTTTGCGGGGATGGAATCGAGCGAAACGCTTTTTAAGAACGGACTGCTGGTATTTATTCTGGCGTTTGTGAACTTAGTAATTCTTTATTTCATTGGTTTTGTTTCATCGAAGGCACTGGGGCTAAAGGATGCGCAAAAAACGGTTCATACGCTTCACACAATGTTTGGCAACATTGTTTTTTTGGGCTTCCCACTTCTCGACGCTCTTTTTCCCGATGGTATTGGCGTTTTTTATGGTGCAGTATACCAGCTGGCCTCAAATATGGTTACATTTACCTATGGAGTTTATAAGCTTAGTTCCGGAACGCAAAAATCGGGTTTAAGAAGTTTAATTAACCTGAATACGATTGCACTTCTGGTGGGAGCGATTATTCTAATTATTGGGTTCAAACTACCCTTTCCTGTAAAAGTTGCTTTCGAGAGCCTTGGGAAATGTACTGGTCCGCTTTCAATGATTTACATTGGAGCCATGCTAGCCGGGCTAAACATAAGAAAAACTATATTTAAACCAAGCATCTACATACTTAGCCTTAACAAGTTAGTTCTGGCTCCTATGCTTTTAGCCGCTTTGTATTTCTTTATTCTGAAAGCCTTAGGAATCGGTATGGCTTCCGTTGCTTTTTATGTTCTAATTCTTCAGGCTGCCATGCCTTGCCAAACCATTATTGTGGTCCTTTCGCACAGGTTTAATGGCGATTACCAACTTGCTGGGGCAAATCTTTTTGTATCAACCATCCTCAGCGTATTTACGCTTCCATTCGTTTACTTTTTCCTCGAATGGTTAACCGCAAATTTTGGATAACCTCTAACGCTATTTTTTCAATTCCTTCTTCACCGATTTGAACCCATCCTTCAGCTTGCCGCTTACAGTTTGCGATTCGTTGTAACGGTCGATTGCCAAGTTTACTAAAAACATAACCAATGCTCCAAACAGGAAAATAATTACATCTCTTGTTCTAATTTTCTTCATAGCTAAACAATTTTAATAAAAGTATTTTTACGAAAAACTAGTGAGCGTCGAGCCAATTGTTACCCACCCCCATGTCAACCACTAACGGAACAGTAAGTTTTATAACATTCTCCATTGAGTTTTTCACAAGAACCTTTACCTCTTCAAGTTCGGCTTTGTACACATCAAAAACCAGCTCGTCGTGAACCTGAATAATCATTCGGCTTTTGAGGTTACGGCTTTGAATTTGATTGTGAATATCAATCATAGCGGCTTTAATAATATCGGCTGCCGAACCTTGTATGGGTGCGTTTATGGCATTTCGTTCGGCTAAGCCGCGAACCATTGCGTTTCCCGAATTTATATCGGACAGGAACCTTTTCCTCCCGTAAATTGTTTCAACGTAGCCTTTCTCACGAGCTTGCTTCGCACAAAACGCCATGTACTCCTTAACTCCTTTGTAGGTTTCGAAGTAGCCATCGATTAGCTCCTTGGCTTCGGTACGCGATATTTCGAGCCGTTGCGAAAGACCAAAAGCCGATATACCATAAATCATTCCGAAGTTGGCAGTTTTAGCTTTACTTCGCTGCTCTCGGGTAACATCGGCTAGTGGAACCTTGAAAATTTTTGATGCTGTGGCGGCATGAATATCCTCGCCACTTTGGAATGCCTCAAGCATACTTTCGTCCTTGCTCATGTGCGCCATCAGGCGCAGCTCAATTTGTGAGTAGTCGGCTGAAAGAATAGTGTACTCTGAACTTCGGGGAATAAAAGCTTTGCGAATTTCTCGCCCTCGCTCCTCACGAATGGGAATATTTTGTAGGTTAGGATTATTGGAGCTTAGCCTTCCTGTTGATGCAACTGCCTGGTTAAACGATGCGTGAATTCGCCCTGTTTTCTTATTAATAAGCGTTGGCAAAACTTCAACGTAGGTTGAAAGCAACTTTTTTACCGAGCGAAAATCGAGAATCTTATCGATAATAGGATGCTTGTCGCGGTACTTTGCCAGCTCCTCCTCGTTGGTTGAATACTGCTTGGTTTTGGTTTTCTTGGCATCGGTAGCAATCTTCATCCTCTCAAATAGCACCTCTCCAAGCTGTTTGGGCGATGAGATATTTAGATCGGGAACACCTGCAATTGCTTTTATTTTGGCATCAAGTTTAACCAGCTCTTCATTAAGTTCCTTCGCAAGTTCCTTAAGGCTTTCGGGCTCAATTTTCACCCCCGTAAACTCCATTTCCGAGAGGACTTGAATCAAAGGTTCCTCGAGAGTGTAGTATAAATTGATTAACTTTTCACCATTCAACTTTTCGAATAGAATGGATTTTAGCTGGAGCGCAATATCGGCATCCTCGGCTGCGTAGTCAACAATTTTTTCAGGACTTAGGTTTCGCATATTCAGCTGGCGCGGCCCCTTTTTGCCAATAAGCTCTTCAATTTCAATGGGTTTGTAACCCAAATAGTTTTCGGACAGCACATTGAGGTTGTGACGCATGTCGGGCTCAAGAAGGTAGTGCGCTATCATTGTATCGTTAAGTTTACCTCGAACTTCAACTTCGTAGGATTTTAGTATCAGCAAATCGAACTTAACGTTCTGTCCAACTTTTGCAATTTTCTCGTTTTCAAAAGCAGGTTTTAAAAGGTTTAGTATTTCTGTTGCTTCATTGCGGTTGGGTGGCATTGGAATGTACCATGCCTCGTTTGGTTTTACTGAGAATGAAAGTCCAACCAGCTCAGACGTATGGTGCTCAAGCCCTGTAGTTTCAGTGTCGAAACAAAACTCGTTTGAACCTTGAAGGAGTTTTACCAGGCTGCTTATCTCCTCCATACTAACGGTTAACTTGTAATCCTTCTTCACATCGGCAATAGTTTTTAGTGCCGTTTGCTGCATTTGCGGGGCGAAGGCTTCGTTATCGAAAAGTGAAGCCTGTATGGGTCTGGGTTTTTCGGCTTTGGCTTCGCCAAAAATTTCCTTGGTAATGCTCCGGAATTCAAGGTCGTCTAGCATCTGTTTTAGCTCTGGGGCATTGGGTTCGGTTCGTTGAAAACTCTCAAAATCGAGATCCACCGGAACATCCGTTTTTATTTCTACCAGAATTCGAGCCATATCCAGCTGCTCTCGGTTTGCCAGCAGCTTCTCCTGCTGCGATTTTGAAAGTTCTGTGATATTCTGGTAAATATTTTCAATACTCTCGTACTTGGAAATTAATGCCGAAGCTGTTTTTTCGCCAATGCCGGGAACACCGGGAATGTTATCGGAGGTATCGCCCCAAAGGGCGAGAATATCCTTGAATTGCAGCGGATTATTAATTCCGTATTTTTCGCAGAAATCTTTTGCAGTAACCTCAACAATATCGGCTCCACTCCGCGATGGTTTTACAACCCTTACCTTGTTGGTAAGAAGCTGACCGTAATCCTTGTCGGGAGTCATCATCATTACCTCAAAGCCTAATGGTTCGGCTTTTTTTGCAATGGTTCCAATAATATCGTCAGCTTCGTAACCACGCATTTCCACAACCGGAATATTCATTGCTTTGAGCAGCTCCTTAATAATGGGAATTGCGGACCTAATATCCTCGGGTGTTTCCTGCCTGTTTGCCTTGTACTCAGGGTACATGTCGGTTCGAAATGTTTTCCCCGACACATCAAAGGCAACCGCAATGTGCGATGGATTGTAACGTTTTAAAGCATCGAGCAACGTTTTTGTGAAACCATATATGGCTGAAGTATTTAGCCCTTTACTGGTTTTAATTGGTCGGCTTATAAATGCGAAGTATGCTCTGTAAATGAGAGCGTAAGCATCGAGAAGGAGCAGTGTTTTTTGCATATCCTAACTATTGAACACATGAATTATTTTCAAATGTAGGAATATTAATGCAAACAGAATAGCGAGGGAATTACATTTTCAATGAATGCCTCAAATAGAACAAGCAGAAAAAAACCAAATTTGCTACTCATTATCGCTCGCAAACCACTCCGCGTAGCTGGTAGCTGTTTCGTGCAGCTTAAGGTGATGTAGTTTAACGTAGGGTGGCAACTCAGCAGAAATTAACTTAGCTATATGAACCAATAGGTTTTCGCAAGTTGGCTGATAGTCAACCTTTTCAATTTTTTCGAGGAAAAGCAGGTCGCCCTTACGGGCAATTTCGCTACTACTATTCACCAGCAATACATGGTCAAATTTACTTACAACCTGCTTGTTAACTATGGATTTTAGCTCGCCAAAATCCATAACCATTCCGTATTTCGGGTTGGAAATATCAGGAATTGGAGTACCAATTACAGTTACTTCAAGTTTGTATGAATGACCGTGTACATTCCTACAAGGACCGTCGTAGCCCTCAAGTAGGTGAGCCATTTCAAAACGAAACTCCTTGGTTAAGCGGATTTTTGTCACAACTTCAATATTAAATTCATTTTAGCTGTTGCAAGTATTGAGGCACTCCATGATTTTAGCCAAACTGTTATCCTTTAGAAAGTAGAAAGTGTGCTTCCCGTCTCTTTTACAAGCTAAAATACCTTTATCCTTAAGTATTCCCAGATGATGCGAAGTGGTTGATTGCTCAAGATTTAATCTTTCATGTATTTCGGTAACGCTTAACTTGCTGCCATCCTCAAGAAAGTTGATAATGGCAATTCGCATTGGGTGAGCAATGGCCTTTAACATTCCAGCAGCCTGCTCAAGCTGCTCAATTTTTAAACCCTTAACCGATTTATTACGAGCCATATTTATAACGTATTTATGATATGCAAATATATAAATATTTAGTTATATTTTACAATTTACTGAAAGCGAAACGTCCATTCCATAGGTAAGATATTAAAATGAAGTTTTATGGCTTCAATTTTAACAAAAAAGTGCTTTATTTGTAGGGTATTTAATGCCGAACTAGTTGTCAAGCATCGATTCAATAAAAAAACCCGTAGCGGAAGAACTTAAAAAGTTTGAACCCTACTTCAACTCAGCAATGAAGTCGAAGGTTCCACTGCTGAGCATTATAACAAACTACATATATCGCAGGAAGGGGAAGCAGCTTCGCCCCTTGCTTGTTTTTCTTTCGGCCGGTTTGGTTGGGAAAATTAACAGTTCAACCTACGTTGCTGCTGCCATGATTGAGCTGCTACACACAGCAACGCTCATTCACGACGACGTGGTTGACGAAGCATACGAACGAAGGGGCTCGCATTCAATAAATGCGCTGTGGCGCTCAAAAGTTTCCGTTTTAGTTGGCGATTTCCTTCTTTCAAAAGGATTGCTCCTTGCCCTTGAAACCAATGAGTTCGACCTTTTAAAACATATGAGCGAAGCCGTTAAGGAAATGAGCGAGGGGGAACTTCTACAGATAGAACGTTCGCGAAAAATGGACATCGACGAGAAAATTTACCTTGAAATTATTAAAAAGAAAACGGCAACGCTGCTAGCTTCATGCACAGTTAATGGAGCGTGCTCGGTAAAGGCTAGCAACGATGAGCTAGAAAAAATTAAAGAATTTGGAACTGCTCTTGGTATGGCTTTCCAAATAAAGGATGACATTTTCGATTACCTTCCCCAGGGCGTAATTGGCAAACCTTCGGGAAACGATATCAAGGAAAAAAAGTTAACCATTCCGCTAATATATGCTTTGTCACAAGTAAGCGAATCTGAGCAAAAGCGTATTTTAGGGCTAGTACGAAAGAGTAAGCACGACTCAAAGGCTTTGCAAACCGTTTTAGATTTTACTCATCAAAACGGTGGCGTTGATTACGGAATAAAAACTATGATAGAATACCGGGACAAGGCAAAACAACTTATTGCCGAATTCCCTTCAAGCCCACATAAAGATTCGCTGATTATGCTATGCGACTATATTGTTGAACGAAAAAAATAGTATTTTTACCTTCAATTATTTTTCTCACAAACCTTTAAACATATGAGCATTATCGATCTTGTACTTATAGGACTTTTCCTAATAGCAGGTTTCAGCGGATACAAAAAAGGGTTTATCGATCAAGCAGCGACCCTAGCGGGTTTAGTACTTGGAATTTGGGGCGCCATACATTTCTCCGATTTAACAGCCACCTTTATGGCTGAGCAATTCTCGTTTACATCAAAATACATGCCCCTTATTTCGTTCGCAATTACCTTTGCTGTAATTTTGGTTGGCGTTCATTTTATTGGAGCCTTAGTTGAAAAAATTATTAGTTTGGCATTTCTAGGGATCGTGAACAGCCTGCTTGGAGTTGTATTTGGTGTTCTTAAAACAGCTCTTATCCTTAGCGTTATTCTTGTAATTTTTGGAAGCATTAGCGAAAGAATAAAAATAATTCCCGACGATTTTGGCAGCAAATCCATGCTATATGGTCCGGTTAAACGACTAGCTCCCGCAATTTTCCCCTACCTTAAGTTTGAGGATCTTAAACATTCCATCGAAAGTAAGTTTAAGCAACCCGAGGAGCAACAATAAAAAGTTTAATTCAAAAAATCCCAAAATATTTAATCGAATTTGCAATAGCTTAATAGTTGGCTATTTGCTATATTTGGCAAAATTTTTAGCACATGAACTTTGTAGAAGAACTTACCTGGCGAGGCATGGTACACGACATTATGCCAGGAACCGAAGAACTACTTAAGAAGGAAATGACAACGGCTTACGTAGGGATTGACCCAACAGCCGACTCGCTTCATATTGGCCACATGGTTTCAGTAATGATGCTGATCCATTTTCAGCGCTGTGGCCACCGGCCAGTTGTTCTGGTTGGCGGTGCCACGGGCATGATTGGCGATCCTTCAGGAAAATCGCAAGAACGCAACTTGCTCGACGAAAGCACACTACGCCACAACCAGGAGTGTTTAAAGAAGCAACTCTCGCATTTTCTCGACTTCGACTCCAAGGAGCCAAACGCTGCCTTAATGGTGAATAACTACGACTGGATGAAGGAGTTTTCGTTCCTTGGATTCATCCGCGATATTGGCAAGCATTTGACGGTGAACTACATGATGAGCAAGGATTCGGTTAAAAAGCGCATCAGCGCTGAGTCCTCCACAGGCATGTCCTTCACTGAGTTTACTTACCAGCTGGTGCAGGGCACCGATTTTCTTCACCTTTACCAAACGCTTGGCTGTAAGCTTCAAATGGGCGGATCGGACCAGTGGGGAAACATTACAACCGGAACAGAACTTATTCGCCGCAAGCTGAGTGGGGAAGCCTTTGCACTTACTTGTCCGCTAATAACTAAGGCCGATGGTGGGAAGTTCGGTAAAACAGAGGAGGGTAACGTTTGGCTCGACCGTAATCTTACTTCACCCTATAAATTCTACCAGTTCTGGCTAAACACCTCCGATGAGGACGCCGAGCGATACATCAAAATTTTTACGTTGCTATCGCGCGAAGAGGTTGAAAATCTTGTAAAAGAACACAAAGTTGCTCCACACGAACGTAACCTTCAAAAGCGACTTGCCAAAGAAGTTACAGTTATGGTTCACTCTGAGGAGGATTACAATGCAGCAGTGGATGCTTCGCAAATTTTATTTGGGAAATCAACTTCAGAAACTTTGAAAAGAATAGACGAAAACACGTTTCTTTCCGTTTTTGAAGGAGTGCCACAATTCGACATTCAAATGGAAGCATTGAAAGCAGGGATACCCTTCTCGGAGCTTGCCGCTGAGAAAAGCGAAGTTTTCCCTTCGAAAGGAGAACTCCGTAGGACCGTTAAAGGAGGGGGCGTTAGTTTGAATAAGGAGAAAATTGACGACTCTGAAATGGTAATTAACAGTTCATTTCTAATTAATAACAAGTACCTTTTGGTACAGAAAGGCAAAAAGAACTACTTTATTCTTCGTGCTGTGTAGCACACAAAAACCATAAAAGAATGGAAAAGAAACTCGACGATTTTAACCTGAACGGAACGAACCTGGTTCGCATGGTTTGGGAACAAAGGAAACTTATTATAATAATTGGAATAGTTGCGTTTGTTGTCTCCCTTATCATTTCGTTTTTAATTACGCCCCAGTTTAAGGCTACCGCGGTTCTTATTCCTTCTGCAGCATCGCAGGCCTCAAAGGACGTAATGGTTAGCAGCCGAGTAAAAGGGATAACCGTTTTTGGGGAGGAGAACGAACCCGAACATCTTCTACAGGTTCTTACGTCGGAAACGCTTAGGAAGGAAACTGTTCTGAAGTTAAACCTTTTCCAAAGTTACGGCATTGACCCAAACCACAAACATGCTTGGTACGAGGTTAATAGAATTTTTTCCAGTAATATCTCTTTCTCGCCAACAAAATATCAAGGAGTTAAAATTGAAGTGCTAGACCCTTCGCCCGAAATGGCTGTTAAAATTGTTGGCACCATTGTGGATCTTGCCGATAGCCTAATGCGAAACGCCAAGCGGGATGTTGCAAAAAAAGCTCTATCGATACTTGAAAAGCAATATGTATTTGCAGTAGCAGAAGCAAAAGCCATTGACGACAGCCTCGCCATTGTTATGAAAATGGGAGCCATTGATTTACCCTACCAGGCAAAGGAACTTGAGCAAGCTTATGCACAAGCACTTCTAAAAGGCGATGAGAATGCAGCGAGAAGACTTGAGAAAGCCAAAGCCAAACTTGCCCAAGCAGGAGCAACCTTTACCCGTTTGCGCTACGATATTCAAAACAAATCAATTCAAATGGGGAAGATGACTGAGGATCTTCACATTCTTAAAATCGAGGCAGCCGGCGAAATACCTTCTCAGTTTGTAATTGACAAAGGAATTAAACCCGACAAGAAAAGCTACCCAAAGAAGATGATAATAGTAATTGTGTCGACCTTGGCAGCAGTATTCTTTAGCATTTTTCTAATTCTTTTAGTCGACTTTTTCAGGAAATCAATCAATCCGCCTAGTGAAGCGTAAGCAAGATACATGGTTTGTAGTTGTTTTTAGTCTTCTATTTATTGCAACCAACTCGTTTCTTATTTACCGTGGGTTTGCGCTATTAAGTGTAGTTCCGGTAATGCTTCTAATCGGGTTTTGGGTTTTCTTTGCACCCGAAAAGCTGTACTTTGCACTGGTTTTTCTTGCCCCGCTTTCCATACCTCTGAAACGGTTAATGTCGGGGTTACCGTTCGATTTTTGGTTCCCAACGGAACCAATCCTTGTGTTTCTTCTGCTAATGCTAATTCTGAAATCGATAAACGAGCGATTCTTCCTCAAGGACATACTCAACCATCCAGTTTTTTGGTCAATCATTCTGTACCTTGGCTGGATTGTTATTGCCATTATTCCCAGCGAAATGACCGTTGTTTCCATAAAGTACTTTCTGGTTCGGTTCTGGTTTATAGGCGTTTTCTTCTACCTGTCGGTACTAATGTTTAGAAAGGATCCCAAAAATATCGATCGGTTTCTGTGGGCTTTCATTCTTGGAATGATGGTTGTTTCGTTGTATACCATTGCCAAGCAAGTAGGTTTGGGGCTTACTAACCAACGGGCGGCACATGGTGCCAGCGGACCATTTTTTATCGATCACACGTCGTATGGTGCTGCTTTAGCGTTTGTTATTCCCGTATCCTTATACCTTGCTGTTAAAACTAAAAATTTGTTAGCCAAGGTTATCTCCTGGGGAATTAGTTTTTTGTTCATAGTTGCCTTGGTTCTTTCGTACTCCCGGGCAGCATGGTTAAGCCTAATATTGGCTGGTGGCGTATGGTTGCTTGCATACTTGCGCATTAAGTTTAGAACCGTAGTAATTACCGTAGCTATTGTTGCCGGAGTTTTCTTCACATTTCAGCACGAAATTATGTGGCGGCTCGAGAGTAACACAACCGAATCGAGTGGTAATTTTATGGAGCATGTGCGGTCGATTTACAACATAAAAACCGATGCATCGAACCTAGAGCGGCTAAACAGGTGGAACGCTGCGCTTGAGATGTTTCAGCAACGACCAATGTTTGGCTGGGGCCCAGGAACCTACCAGTTTATGTACGCTCCGTTTCAGAAAAGTTACCTTCGAACCATTATTAGCACCAATTTTGGAACCGGAGGAAACGCTCACAGTGAATACCTAGGTTTAATGTCGGAAGCCGGATTGGTTTCGGTAATTGGCTATCTTCTGATAATTATATTTACTCTAATTAGAGGATTCAGAATTGCTTCTAAAAATAGAGGAGAAGTTAGAGCGCTAGCTTTGGCCTGCTTAGCAGGCCTAACGACCTACATTGCGCATGGGTTTCTGAATAACTTTTTAGATAGCGACAAAATTGCCGCACCATTCTGGGGTTTTATTGCAGTAATTGTTACTCTGGATATTGTATATGGAAGGACTAAAGTTTCTTCAAGTGATAGCCTAGAAAAACTCGAAAGCTAGAATCGAAATGTCATCGAAAATTCCAATTTTTTTCTCTTTTTCCTCGCGTACTCGGGTATTAACTATTTCACCAACATTTTGCTCGATAGAGTTATCGTTTTTAATGTATTTTTCAATTATTGAAGTATTAAATTCAACCTTATCATTTTCGGTATACTCCACCAAACCATCGGTGTAGCAGAACAATTTTGAAGGGTTAGTGATTCGAACCGAACCCATGTTCATAACCGGAATTTCATCGAGCATTCCCAAACCAACGCAGCCATTTTTAAGCATTTCAATTTGACCCGTTTTTTTGTTGTACAGTATTGGAGGGTTATGTCCTGCATTTATGTATTCAAGAGTTTTTCGGGTTCTGTTGTAACGACCAATAAAAATTGTAATAAAACGTTCTCCCTTTGCAGTTCCCATTACCCGGTCGTTCAACTTTTCAATAAGCCCCGTTAGGGTTATATCGTGCGTAAACAAAGCACGAAGGTTTGCCTGAAAGTTCGACATGAGAATGGCGGCAGAAATTCCCTTCCCGGAAACATCGGCAATACAGAAGCCCACCTCGTCTTTTCCCAAAGGAATTACATCGTAAAAATCGCCTCCCACCTCAAAGTGTGGTTGATAGTAAGAGTATATCCTTAAATCTTCGCTTTGAGGTATTAGCTCCTGGTTTGGAATTAGCAGCCCCTGCATTTTCGATGCAAGTTCCAGCTCCTTCTTCATTGCCTCCTGCTCAATGGTTTTGAGGAACAACCTTAAGTTCTCAATGGCAACAAAAATAATTATGGAGAGAGTTTGAACGAAGTTCAAGTGCTTAATGGTAGCGCTAACCCCCTTGGCTTCCTCCTTGGTGTCGGCAATAAGAATGTATGCAAGGGGAACGTTATTCTGAATTACCGGAATTATTATATCAAACTCCTGCAGAACATTAACCTGAGAGGTAGAAACGAACGAAATATCGGTAAGGTTAATTAAATCGCGCTCAACATCAATTTGGTTCGAAATGCTTTCGGAACAGTTTGTGGAAAGAATCAACTCCCAAGTTCCCTCGCACTTGTAGAAAAGAACACGGTCAATTCCTAAATCGTCGTTAAGAATTGAGCGGAAACGCTCAAGCAAATCCTCCACGCGCATTTCACCGCTTATGGCTTGTGCCATGCTAAGCAATGCATTTAACTTAAACGTACTTAGCTTTAATCGTTTTGAAGAGGATGAGAACGACATTTTTCTTTTGTGTTTAAATACTTGCTTTCAAATAGAATGAAAAGTTACGAAAAAATAGTATCGGTTAGTACAATTTTTTGTAAAACTACAAAAAATGTTGACAAAGGGCGAAGTTTACCATTTAACTGCATTCCGTTTGATGCGATTGAAAACAAATAAAGCCTGCTAGAAATTCCAACAGGCTAAAAAAAAATCGAATAAAAACTACTTAACTCGTTCAGAATAGTCGCGGGTACGAGTATCAATTTTAATCCTCTCGCCAATATTAATAAACAGGGGAACGTTAATTATTGCACCTGTTTCTATGGTAGCCTGCTTAAGCGCGGTTGAAGATGCAGTATCGCCTTTAAGGCCGGGTTCAGTGTAGGTTACTTCGAGTTCAACGAACGGTGGAAGTTCACATGACAAAACGGTTTCGTTCTCGGCATGAACCATCATTTCTACATACTGCCCCTCCTTCATTAGGTCGCTATTTTCTACCAAGTCGCCGTTAAGAGAAATTTGCTCAAAAGTTTCCTGATGCATAAAGTGAAAACCCAAATCATCCTTGTAAAGGAATTGATATGGGCGTCGTTCAATGCGAACCTGATTAACCTTAACGCCTGCGTTAAAAGTATTCTCAATTACCTTTCCGGTCTCTAAGTTTCTGAGTTTTGTACGCACAAAAGCTGCACCTTTCCCCGGTTTTACATGCTGAAATTGTACAATTGTAAAGAGTTTACCGTTAAACTCGATGCACATTCCGTTTCTAAAATCTGCTGTTGTTGCCATGATGTCGTTTTTCGAAAATTTGCACAAAAATAGTAATTAAGTGAATTATAGAAAGTAATAGTAGATATTTTTTCAACCAAAGTAAAAATTTACTATTTTGGTTTAAGCGAAGAGAATGGATTAAGCAAGCCTTGGTATTCAATAAGGTCGCAGTAAACCGAACCGACAAAAATGTCGAACTTAAT
>CAZLXF010000032.1:0-19382 GCA_964563065.1 uncultured Rikenellaceae bacterium
ATTACAACCAATTAATAATGAGACTCAAATTAATTTCGATCAGTTTTTCAAGGATTTGATTTATGCTGTTGATGGTTTAAAGGTTTCGCTTGATTTAACAGGAGGTTTTGATTCCAGATTAATACTTAGTTATTTTCAAAAAAACAGAGCAGATTTTGAACTTGCAATCAGCGGAATGCAAGGGAATATTGATATTGATACGGCAAGCAGACTTTCCAAAATTGTAAAAAAAGAATTTTTCCCAACTTATCACTCAATAGATACATTAAATGAAGATTTATTAAAATCAATTTTTATTAAAACCGATTCCCAGATAGATATTGTAGAATACCACAGGAATAACCAACTGAATTTAGACAGAAAATCTCGTAGAGTCGAATTACAAATTAGTGGAGTTGGAGGCGAACTTTACAAGGATTTCTGGTGGTTGCAGGACTTCCCGTTCTATAATAGTAAGAAAGTAAACATTGATAAGCTCTATAATCTAAGGATTGAAAGTTCAACATTTCCCCATTCCATACTCGAAAGCAAACTGAAAGAATACTCACTAAAATTGAAAAGTGAAACAATTAATCATTTAAAAAAATTTACTCTTGATTCGAATACAAAAACATACGATAACATATACTATAACTATAAAATGAATACAAACGCTGGGGTGTATTTAACTATCGCAAATAATTGTTTTTTTGCATATGCACCGTTGCTTGAACTTGAGGTAGTTAAAGTAGGATTTAATTTAAAAAGAAGACAGCGATTTTATAATAATTTCCATAGAAATAAAATAACAAAAAAATGCCCTGAAATATCAAAAGTTAGAACCACAGAGGGAATAACATCATCTTCATTTTGGCTTGATAAAATAATTGATATTTTTTACTACGTAACCGATAAAACCAAACGATTAATAAAACAAATTCTCAGAAAAATATTTAATAAAACATACTTGCAGGAAACCCCTACAAATTCTAAAATCTATTCAATAATAAAATCAAATTCAATGTTTCAAGATCATTTAAATATTTTAAAAGAGAACAACATTCTTAAAAGTGATTTGAATGAAAATCAAATACCCGACAAACTAATAGGAAGGATCTTAACTCTTGGTTTTTTAATTGAAAAAATTAGTGGAGAAAAAACAAAAAAATAATCTCAATTTGAATTTCTATATACTTTATACTTTCCACTTCCGTCTTCTCCCTAAAACTTCTTCCTTAAATCCACCTCATCGCCGGTAATAAAGTAGCATGGTTGGTCGCAGCTTTCGTAGTCGATGCGGGTACGCAGCTTAGTGCCGTTAATTACGTAGTAGTTTTGCCCATTATCCTGGTAAGTTGCTCTGAAAGAGTAATCTTCGTCAGTTGGTAACGAAAAGTAGAAGTATTCTGTGCGGGCAGTATCTGTTGCTGCAATAACATTATCCTCAAAAGCGCCGTAGTAAACAGTAATTGGAACCGATGGATTCTCGTCGTTTAAAGTTACTCGTAACTCAACGTCACCGTACTCAGGCTTGTCAACGTAGCAGTAGCTGCAGTCAACAAGTACACGGTCAAGAAAGTCGTTGCACGAGTTAAGTGGCACGGTAAGCAGAACGAGCATTGTGAACGTTGCAATATGAATTCTTTTTAGCATACAAATTGAGTTTTTTAGTAAATCCAGCTAATTCGTTTCGCTTCAATTTTTGTTTTATCGATATTTATCTTAAGGCCAAGTTGTAATTTGAAAACCAGCGGATTTATGTTGGCAAGGTGTTTTGTTTGGTACTCAAACAAACCGGCCAAGTACATGTACCTGTTGTTATAGAAAATTCCTCCTTGTGGGGCAATGATACTAATCGATTCGGGTTTTGTTTGGGCATAGGGGTAGGTGTAGCTTCCCCACGAGTAACTTCCGGTAACTCCAATGTTTAAACCCACATACGAAGCGTTTGGCAACCTCTTTAGGTTGAAAAGTTTGCAAATATTAGTGCTTACGGTTCTTCTGCGTTCCCAAAATTGGTAGTTAACCATTTCGCTAGGAACTAGAATAACTTTGCTGTACGGACGAAAGGAGAAACCAACGTTAAGGAGTGTGTTTGTATACGATTCGTGAATGCCAGTCCCAAGATCAAACTGAAATTCGTTGCTGTTAAACCAGAATCCGGAATTAAGATGAACTGCAGAAAACTGCAACTTCTTGTATTTTTTAAGTCCTTGGTTTTCAAGGGTTGGAACAATTTCTGACAAGCCATTTTCCTTAGCAAGTTGTATGTAACCTTTTTGAGGGTTTAAATCTTCCTTAGCGGCTCCATTTTCAATTAACAAGCTAACAGTTTCGGTTGCGTAAAAACGAATGGCTAGCGCCAGTGCAGTTACTCCAAATTTATTTCGTTGGTTTAAATCAGCCTTATAGTTTAAAAGAAGCCTTATTAGCGCTGTGTCGTTGTACTGTGCTGCTACCATAAGTGGCGTGTAACCTTTGTTATCGCTCAAGTTTGGGTTAGCCTCGTTTGCAAGTAGTATTTCTGAAACGTATTGCGCTCCGGCATAAATTGACGACATTAGCGGTGTATTGCCAAAATCATCGGTAATATTAATGTCGGCTCCACTGTTTAGCAGGAAGTAGGTTAGGTAGGGGTAACCAAATCCAGCAGCAATGTGGAGTGGCGAAACGCCTTGGTAATCCTTTGCATTTATTGTTGCTCCGCGAGCAACAAGAAGTTCTGCTATTGAGTCGTTGTTGCTTCGAACCGCTGCATGCAGCGCAGTATTGCCATCGTATGGGTTTGCGTTTACGTCGGCTCCGCTTTCAATCAGAAATTCTGCAATTTCATAGTAACCGTTTTGCGCAGCAAACATTAGGGGGGTAACACCTTCGTAGGTTGAAATGTTTGGTGAAACACCCATTTCAATATAGTTTTTTACATCTTGAAGGTTTCCAGAATCGGTATGAAGAATTAGCTGGTAGGCAATAAAATCGGGAATAGCTATTGAATCGGAATCCAGCTTAGTATTTTCCTGCGAAAAACAATTGAGCGTAAAAAAAACTAATATTATGCTAACTATTAATATGTTACGTCTTTGCATTAAATAACAGTTTGGTTTTTCAAAAATATAGATATTTTCAACAATATATGGATTCTTACAATTTGTTTATATTGCAAAAACTTTACCATTTAGTATTTTAGGTGACGATTTTTTTTTGTTTTTAAACCTGTTTGCAATAACGGAATCATAGAATGAAAGAGCCAACGTAAAGTTCTTCCCTTTAAAAACCAATAGGCAATGAAAAAAACGTTTTTATTCCTTCTATCCTTAGTATCATTCTTCTCTTTCGCTCAGAGTGATGAAGATTTATTAAAGGAAATTGAAAAGTTACGTAGTTTCAACGAAAGTTTAAACCACAGGGTTTACGAGCTGCAGAAAACAATCGATGATGTTTTGTGGTACAACCGAATGGGCGATTTGGCTTTTATCGATAAAGTTTATCTGTATGGTCCACCACCAGCTGTAGTCCCCAACCCAACTGCAATGGGAGCCAGAAACGATGTGAAATTTTGGGCATACGTTTTTATTCCCAAGGGAATTGATTACAGCAAAAAGTACCCGTTGCTCGTGCTTCCTCATGGCGGGGTTCATGGCGATTTTTCTACTTACTACCTTCACATTGTGAAGGAGTTGGTGGTGCAGGGTTACGTTGTGGTTGCTCCTGAGTACCGTGGAAGTACCGGGTACGGGAAGGGATTCTGGGAGCTTATTGATTATGGAGGATTGGAGAACCAGGATGTGAAAGCCAGCCGCGATTACATGGTTGAAAACTACGAGTTTGTTGATAAGGACAGGGTTGGAATTCTGGGTTGGAGCCATGGTGGCATGATTTCGTTGATGAATATTTTTGAGTACCCGAAGGACTACAAGTGCGCATTCGCAGGGGTTCCCGTTTCCGATTTAATTGCCCGAATGGGCTACGCAACCGACCAATACAGGGAACTTTACTCAGCCGATTACCACATTGGAAAAACGGCCAGGGAGAATATCGAGGAGTATCGGCGCCGTTCACCTGCATGGAATGCTCACAAGTTGCAAACTCCGCTGCTAATTCACACAAATACAAACGATGACGATGTGAATGTGCTTGAGGTGGAGCACCTCATTAAGTCGCTGAAGGCTGAAGGGAAAAAGTTTGAATATGAAATTTTTCAGAACATTCCGGGGGGCCACTCTTTCGATAGAATTGACACAAAACATGCAAAGGAAACCCGACTGAAAATTTACTCGTTTTTAGCAAAACATTTGAATCCGCCCAAGGTGCTTAAAACGTTAAATGAAATTAATCAGGCAGCATACAGGTAAACCTGTAAATATGTAGAAAGCCCCAAAACTCGAATATATAGTTTTGGGGCTTTCTTTTTTGCATCAATCAAACGTTATTATAAGTTTTTTTTCTACTTTTAGGGAAACTAAAACTTTTTTTACTTTTTCTAGGAAATAAGTAAATTACCATATAATAACCCTAAAACTAACCAGTATGGCTACATTGCTTTTCATCTACCATGTTGTTTTTAGCTTTTTTGAGTCGTGTGCCGATAGAATTTTGCTGGCAATTACACCATACTCAAATATTCTGTACTCCGCCAGCGAAGCAGCCTCCGAAGGAGGCGATCATAGTTCACACACAAGTTTGGCACCATTGCTGTTTATAATCCTAGCTCTTTTTATAGGAACAGCAACACGTTACTGGCTTAGGAATTTTGCACTTCCCTACACCATTAGCTTGCTAATAATTGGGTTGGCTTTAGGAGTTGCTAATCGTGCGGGTTTCTTCTCGGAATTTTTACATATCGGTCACGGAAGCGGGCTGTTCATTTTTTCAGAGTCGATCGATTGGGCAGGTCATATCGATCCGCACTTAATTCTTTATATTTTCTTGCCAACACTGATTTTTGAAGCAGCCTTTGCCATGCATGTGCATACTTTCAAGAAATCGTTTACCAATGCATTTATTCTGGCTGTTCCGGGAATAATTATTGCGCTATTGTTAACCGGAGCATTCGTAATGATGCTTAAAGTTCTCAATATTGGTTTAGGTATGTGGACATGGCCAGTAGCGCTCATGTTTGGTGCGGTAATTAGCGCAACCGATCCGGTTGCAGTTGTTTCAATTCTTAAGGAAGTTGGTGCCAGCAAAAAGTTGGGAACTCTTATTGAAGGAGAATCGTTGCTAAACGATGGTACTGCCATCGTAATTTTTATGGTTTTCTTTACAGCACTAACGGGTGGTGAAGGATCAAATCCAATAGTTCAATTTTTACAGGTTGCTTTAGGTGGCGTTGCCATTGGTGTTTTAATTGGGTGGATTATTGTGACGTGGTTGAAACGTGTTTTTAACGATGCCCTTTTTGAAATAACGGTTGTTGTTGGAGCTGCCTATCTGGCTTTCTTCGTGGCAGAACATTTCTTCCATGTTTCTGGTGTTCTGGCTCTTGTTGCCTTTGGTATTATGATGGCAGGTATTGGACGAACCCGCATTAGTCCTCAAGTTGCACACTTTCTCCATGAATTTTGGGAACTTGCCGCATTTATTGCTAACACTTTAATTTTTATAATTGTTGGTGTTGTTGTTGCTCAACGAGTTTCATACACACCAAGGGATTTTCTTATTCTCATTCTACTATACATTGCAATTGTAATAGTTCGTGCTATTGTAATCGCAATGTTCTACCCGTTAATGAAACGAATTGGTTATGGAATTAGTCCGAAGGACAGCGTAATTGCTTGGTGGGGAGGACTACGTGGGGCAGTTGGTTTAGCATTAGCATTAATTATTGCCAATGAACCATCTATCAATCATGAGGTCCGATCGCAGATTCTTTCGCTTACTGCTGGTATTGTGGTACTTACATCGTTAATTAACGCAACAACAATAAAACTTTTAATTGATAAATTGGGATTAACAAAAGTGGGTGCTGTTCGTCAGCAAATGCTTTCCCAAACAGTAGCTTTCCTCAGGCAAAGCAGCGAAAAAGAAATTTCAAAACTCAAGGAGAATCGTTTTATGTCGGGTGCCGACTGGGAAGCGGTTTCTGATTTCCTTCCAGATGTTAAGGATGTTGAATTAGAAA
Source organism: uncultured Rikenellaceae bacterium (assembly GCA_964563065.1). Classification (GTDB taxonomy): domain Bacteria; phylum Bacteroidota; class Bacteroidia; order Bacteroidales; family Tenuifilaceae; genus DAOSWM01. The sequence continues at coordinate 6,101 of CAZLXF010000032.1, forward strand.
CCAAGGAGGACGAGAAGGTTTTTGAAACCAGAAAGCGTTTGCTATTAAAGGAGAAGGAGAGTTACTGGCGTCAATTTAGCGAGGGCTTACTAAGCGCAGCAGCAGTTCAAAGCCTTTCCGATGAGATTGACCATTTAATGGACTTCAACGGCCGTGAATCTTTAGGCAATCGCAAGGATTTAGAGTACATGTGGAAAACACCTAAAATTACTGCTAAACTTCAAAAATTACCATTATTTGGTGGCTTCTGGAAAAGGCAATTCTACCGTAAGTTAGCCCTTAGCTACGACTGTGCTCGTGGTTTCGTTGTTGCCAACGAGGAGAACCTCAAGGCTTTATCAAGCCTTGTTATTGGAGCCACAACAGATGTAGACAAAGAAGTTGAATCACTTTCAGGATTGGAGGACGAAATAAACGAGAACAAAATTATGGGGCTTACATTCCTTCGGAATTTGAAGGATACCTACCCCGAAATTTACCATGCAATTGAAACGCAAATCGCTTCGCGTTCGTTACTAAACCATCAAATGACTAACATTCAGAAGATGGAGAAGCAGGGACGGCTTGAACCCGGCGATGCAGCAAACCTCGAGTCGCACATACAAAGTCAAATGAAACAAATTATCGACTCGCCTCCTAAATACCAAGGAACCCAAGCGTACAGATTCTTACAAGCAATTCCTCATTTTGCTGAAATGAATCCAAACGATTTGGAGTACCTCTCCAAGCAATTTAAGGAGAAAGTTTTTGCCATTGATGGCAAGTTAACAGTGGAAGGGAACCACAGCGATGGTTTTATGCTTATTGTACGTGGAACTTCGAGGCTGGAACAGGAGGGTAAACTAAAAATGATGCTTGAACCTGGAAACGTGGTTGGTGCATACGATACGCTTGCTGGAGTTCCTTTCTGGGCATCGGTTACGGCTGAATCGCCCGTAACAACATTAAACCTAAGTAACTCCGTTTTAGTAAAGTTGCAAAAGAATAAGAAACACATTATACATCATCTTTGGTATTTTGCAGGAATCGATTTAGCCGAAAGATTGCTTGCCAAGGTTGAACCGTGGTCGGCATGGAGAGCCAAAAAACTCAAGAACTACGTTTTAAGTGGGGAGATTGTTTCTGTTGTCCCTGGTGAAAAACATCGTTTTGATGCCGAAGCAATAATACTTCTTTTGGGCGAAGTAATTCCTGAAAATGATGATGCTGCTTTAGTTGCTCCATGTTTAGTTACCCATAATGAGTTTATGGTGCGCACTAGCACAACTCTTTTTGTCCTGAAACAGGGTAAAGAAAAAGTCGAAAGTTAGAGTAACCTTTTTTATTGAAGTCGGAATTGCACAATTCAGTTGCATTTCCGACTTTTTTATTGCTTTTTTGCGCAAAATTTCTTTTGATGTCACCACTGCACAATATCGTTCGTTTATATGTAATTAAGGCATCGAAGTGGTTTATGCTGGTAATGCCTATTGTAGTTCTTTTCTATCAAGAGAATGGACTGGGTATGCGAGAAGTCTTTATTCTCCAAGCATTTTACTCCATTGCCATTGTTGTGCTCGAGATTCCTTCCGGATATTTTGCAGATGCGTTAGGACGAAAAAACACTCTCATTATTGGATGTGTTTTAGGTTTTGTTGGGTACTTTACTTACTCATTGTCGCATGGTTTTTGGGGGTTTCTACTTGCCGAAATAGTTTTAGGATTTGGCCAAAGTTTAATATCTGGTGCCGATTCGGCACTTTTGTACGATACATTGCTGCAAACAAACAACGAAAAGAGCTACGCAAAGCACGAGGGACGAATGGTTTCCGCAGGTAATTTTGCCGAGGCGCTTGCAGGAGTTGCCGGAGGTTTACTAGCGGCCTACAGCTTGCGGTATCCCTACTATTTTCAAACTATTATTTCGCTAATTTCAGTTCCTGCTGCTTTTACGCTAGTAGAGCCCAATATTTCGGAAACTAAGGTTGGGTTAAGTTTAAAATCGGTTGTTGGGGTTGTTAGGTACGTTTTTATTGAAAATGTTCAGCTTCGCTGGAATATCCTTTTTTCGTCGGTTGTAGGTGCTTCAACATTGCTAATGGCGTGGTTTGTTCAACCCTGGTTCATTAGCATTGAAATGCCGGTTTCGCTTTTTGGCGTATTTTGGACAATACTAAATCTTTCGGTTGGTATAACTGCAATGGTTGCGTACAAGGTTGAATTAACGTTTGGCCCGCGCACAACAATTCTTTGGTTCTCGGTTGTATTGGCGTTAGGATTTTTCGGAATTGCATTTTTCGACTCCTACTGGGGTTTTGTGTTTCTTTTCCCATTCTACTTAGCTCGAGGATTGGCTACGCCAATATTAAAAGACTATATCAACAGGATTACTCCCTCCAACGTACGAGCAACAATACTTTCAGTTCGAAATTTTACAATCCGAATAATTTTTGCGCTTTGGGGACCTTTCTATGGATGGTACACCGACAAGTTCAGCCTTGCCGGTGCACTTTTCATTGCAGCCGTTGTATTTGTAGTTCTTACAGGAATTTGCTACTACTATTTTATCTCTTCAAATTTTAGTAGAAAGAAACTATAAGTTTTTTACAGGATAGTTGGATTCCCTTTCCTGTGCTTTCTTAATCCATTCGGGAACAATGGTGTTAAGGAATGTTTGTTTTTCAGCGTTAAGCTGTTTCATATTTAAACCAATAAATTCCTGTGCTTTCCCTTTTGTTGATATGTCGGGAAGTGGAATGGGCTCATTATAACCCATAGTTGCCATAACACGTGCAATTTCAACCCTTGCTTCTTGAGCCATTTCTAGTCCAAGAGCAATAATTCTAGCGCTTTCGAAAGGTGAATGGAATGAAGTTCCATGACTAGCCGCTACGTAATCCCAACGCCACTGCGCTCCGCGCAGAAGTTTAAGTACGTTTGCCATTTGTTTCTCGTTAGCTCCCTTGTCCCAGGCAAATTTTGTTTCGATATGTGCTTTTGCTAAAACTTCTTCCAGTAACGAACGGGTTTGAAAAATGGCATCCTGTCGCTGATATACGTTTCTAATAAGTTTTTCGGTATCCTCACGGTGACAAACCTGACAACTGTTAGCAACATTGTTAAGCGGACTTTGAACGTGATGATCGGTAAATTTTACGCCACCTTCATTCTTGTAGGGCATATGACAATCGGCGCAGGAAACACCACGATCGTAGTGAACCCCGTGCCTGTATAGTTCGTAGTCGGGGTGCTGAACTTTAATCATTGGTGCACGACTGAGCGCGTGGGTCCAGTCGGAGAAATTCAAATCGTCGTAGTATTTTTCCATTTGCTCCATGGTGAAACCATTGTCCCAAGGGAATGTTAAGTATTTTCCTTCGCCCTTGAAGTAGTATTCAACGTGGCACTGTGCGCAAACCAGCGAACGCATTTCCTGATGTGTGGCTTGGGTAATATCAACGCCTTGGCGTTGAAACGCTTCGATAAGAGCCGGACGGGTAATATGAAGGCTCATGGTTTTGGCATCGTGGCAATCGGCGCAACCAATTGAATTTACAATTTCGGGGCCAAGGCTCGAAACGGTAGAACTGTAGAATTCGGCAATTCCAATTTCCTTCATCATTCTTGGAACGTCGGGACTTTTACATGTCCAGCATGTTCCGGGTTGCGGACCATCCTCAGGTTTTTTTGGGGCTCCGGTGCGCAGGGTTTGCCTTACATCATCAATTGCCCAGTAGTGACCACGTCCCTGATTGTAATCTTTTGAGAACGAGTAACCGGCCCATAGAATAACCAGTTCAGGTGCTTCAGCCAACATATCTATTTTTGCACTTCCGTAGTATTTACTTTGGAAAGTTGTGTCGGCAGTTTGCATGTAGGTTTGGTACTGGCGGGGGAAGTTTTCTCCCCATACCTCGTTACGAGGATCCCACTGCTCATGCTCAACCTGTGGTGTGTAGGCAAATACGGCTTCGGCACGTCGCTCAATTATTGTTGAGGCAAGAAGTCCTAGTAAGAAAACTAGTACCATGGTTCCAAAAAATAGTAACCACCCCAGCCAGGGTTTCTGCTTTATGGTTTCGCCTATTGGTTTCATTATAGTTGGGTTTTAATTGGTTGCTTGTTTTGCTGTTTCATTATTTTCACTTTCCATTACATTTTTTAACCATTTTGGAACCGGACTTGCCAGCAAGGGAACTATGGCGTTTGGCGTTGACGACAATCCTTTTACTCGTCCGTGTGGTGCTTCGCGATGGCACTCCCAGCATTTGCGCTCCTGGCGCAAGGAGTTGTGGGTATACTCGGGTCGCATCATTTTTGGGTCGGAAATAACATGGCTGTGACAACGAATGCAGTTGTTTTTTACTGCATTAGCACCTTCCTCTTTTATTTCAATAACCTGTGGTTCTGCCCGTAAAGTAAAAATTGTGGCGTGTCGTAAACCATCCTTAGCTTTAAAGTAGTAATGGTTAAAAATATTATTGTGAGGAACATGACAATCGTTGCAGTTTGTGTATTCTCGGTGTGCGCTGTGATTCCATGTTGCATATTCCGGCGCCATAATATGACAATTTATGCATGTTCTGGGATCGTCGGAAAGGTAGGAGTGAGCCTTAGATATGTAGAATGTGTAGGTACCTAAACCAAATAAAATACCAAGAAGAATTATTACTGGTAATTTCCATGGGTCGGGAGGAGTAATGGCTTTTATAATTTTTTTCATTTAAAAGTCATTTTAAACACATGCAATTTAGAATAAAACCACTTAAAAAGAAAAGGCCTTCGGAAAAATAACAATCCGAAGGCCTTATTTATAATTAATCTTAAACCAGTTATTTGTTTACTGATATGTCTCCCAGAGTATTATCGGTAAAAGTATTGTTTATGTCATTGAAACTGCTGTCCCATAAAAAAATTCCCCAGCCGCTGGACTTACGAATAGTGCAATTTTCAATGGTTATGCCATTAACTTCATACATTGAAATGTTTGCTTGATCGTTTTCATCGCCTGCATACTCAACTATACAGTATTTCATAGTTGTATTTTGGGTGGTGTTGGAGTAGAAAAATATTCCATGCCATGCTCCTGGAGCTGGAGAAGCTGCAGCAGTAGTAAAAATAATTGGTTTCTCTGCTGTTCCAACAGCATTAAGGGTTGTTGACTCGTAGTAGCCAAAGTCAATCCATGTGTCGGCATGAAATTTTAGAATTACACCTGGCTGAATGTTCAGCGTTTGCTCAACGGTAATTGATCCGTCAATGTAGTAGGGAACAGTTTGTTCTGTAATAGTTGCTGTTGGTCCAGTAATGTTACCTTCTCTAACCTTTATTCCATAGTTTGGTTCGCAGGTAATAGAATTGTTTGAGCCAAGAGTTGAAATCCCAACAATACCTATTTCAATTGCATGTGTGCCAACATCCTCAATGGTATTCCCGGTAAACGATTCGAAACCTTCAGCGCTAAAAACTCCTATTTTTTTGGCATTCTTAATCTTACAGTTATTCATTGTAATTTTTTTATCAAGATTAACTGCAGGGTAGTCGCCTTGACCCGCATAATGTATTTCGCAGTAGGTCATCGATGAATTTGAAAGTGTGCTGCCGTAGAACCATAAACCTTCCCACGAACCGGGAGCAGGACTTGAAGCGTAAGCAGTAAAAATAATTGGCTTTTCTTCAGTTCCGTTTGCAATTAGTGTTACGTTATCGCTCCAGCCAAAAGAGAGGGAAGCACCTGATTTAAATTTAATGGTAGTTCCTGGTTCAATTGTAAGTGTAGTTCCTTCAATTTCAATTCCGGTTTCAACTACGTAAGTTTTAGAACTTAACCAGGTTGTGGGGGTAGTGATGCTTTCAGTAATAAGAATTACATCATCATCTTCATCATCGGGGTTAAGTAAATCGCACGATGTAAAAGAAAGTGCAAAAAGCATAAATGCAGGCAACAGAAATTTTTTCATAAATGAAAGTTTTTAGGTTAGTTAATTATAAGGTAATAGTGTTTTCATGAATATAGCAAATCTTGTTCCAAATGTAATATAATTAATGAAACAAAATAATGAACAAAAAATGCCTTGTACAATCCCCGAAAAGAAGGATTTTGCTAACCTACTTGCTTAACTAGTTCTTTTACAAGTTTAACGAAGTTGTTTATGTCGTCTTCGGTAGTGTCCCAGGAGGTCATCCAACGAACCTCTGAGCGGTGCTCATCCCACTCGTAAAAGAAGTACTGTTCCTGAAGTTTTGGAATTATTTGCGGAGGAATAATGGCGAAAACGCCATTAACTTCAACTTTTTGAGTTATTTGGATTTCAGGAATTTTGGAAACTTCTTCGGCAAGAAGTTTTGCCATTCTGTTGGCATGTTCGGCAGTTTCTTTCCACTGGTTATTTGACAGGTATGCTGTGAACTGTGCCGAAATGTAGCGCATTTTTGATGCCAGCTGCAAGCCTTGCTTGCGAGTGTACATGAAGTTTTCTTTTAGCTCAGGAGCGAAGAAAACTATGGCTTCGCCATACATCATGCCGTTTTTGGTGCCACCAAAAGAAAGAATATCAACACCTACATCGGTTGTAAATTCTTTGAAGTTGAGATTTAGCGCAATAGCAGCATTGGCAATTCGGGCTCCATCCATGTGGAGGTACATGTTATGTTCGTGAGCAAGTTCGCTCAGCGCCTTTATTTCGGCAGGAGTGTAGAGTGTTCCCAGCTCGGTTGGCTGCGATATTGAAATAACTTTTGGTTGCGCATGGTGTTGAAAACCAAAACCATGAAGATGCTGTTTAACCAACTCAACGGTTAACTTTCCATCGGGAGTTGCAACCGGAATAACTTTGCAGCCTGTAAAACGCTCGGGTGCACCACACTCATCAACATTTATATGGGCAGTTTCGGGACAAATAATTGAATTGTGAGGTTGTGTAGCCGCTTTAATTCCCAGTACATTTGCAGCAGAGCCAATAAAAACGAAGAAAACATCAACATGTTGACCAAAAATATCCTTAAATATTTTTTCTGCTTCGGCAGTATACGGGTCATCGCCGTAGGCAATTGTGTGCCCATTGTTTACTTCGGTTAGTGCTTTAAGAATATTTGGGTGAACACCCGAGTTGTTATCGCTTGCAAAGCCACGTTTGTTTTGTGATTCCATGTTTTTAATATTATGTGAAATTCATTTCTTTCTTTAATAACTACTTCAAACTTCCGTTTTTAATCAACCAACGAATCATTCCTCTGCAAGAGTTTCGAAGTCGCCACGCGCATTCCCTCTGAGACTTCGGAACTCAACCCCCTTTCTTTAAATTACTCTTTACGTGTTGGTAGTCAATATAGTAAAGAACTTTAAAGGAGAGGCTGTTCACCTGCCCCGAGTTTATTACATCCCCAAAGTTGGCAAAAAAATTGGAACGTACATCGCCATTGGAAAGTTCTATTGCATTTTTCCATACAACCGAAAGTTCGCTACCCGGAGCGAAGTTCCACTGGTAGGTTAGGTCGATGTTGAAAAGGTTGAAGTTGATGTTATTATCCAGATTGTGATTTACAAGAGGATTTGAAAGTGTTCCGTTTTCATTTAAAATATGGTAGCCTGAGTAATCAATCCATCGCCAGTAGTGGCGAATTCTTAGGTTGATAAACGATAATGAGTTGAAAGAGAATAGTCCGTTTAGCGTGTTTGTTAACGTTGAAACATCGCGAAATCCCATGAAAATATCATCATCCGTTTTACCAGCATAGCCAAGATTATTCTTCTCAAAATCTTGCCTAACCTCATAAACCATGAATAGATTATTGCTAAAACGCAGGCGAGGAGAGAGGCTTACGTACATACCGCTGAAGTTGTAATCTTCGGCTTTCCAGTAGCCAGCCCTTGTGTCAATTGCAACAGGTTTTCTGTAATCCGATGATGTCCAGAAACTTCCCGAAATATTTCTGGGGCGAATAAGCATTCTTCCCGGCGTGCGGGGTTCATCGTAATCGTGAGTTTCATTTGTGTTGAAGGAGAAGTCGACTCCAAGAGTAAGATAACTTTTGGTTATGGTTGTACGCGCACTTAGGTAAACACTCGATTTGTTATAAACTCTTGGGTTATAAAGTTGGTTATGCGAGAATCCAATCCAGCTATTCCAATTCAGCAATTTCCAGAATGGTTGGTAAATTTTGTAGCCAAATTCAACCCCATTTGTAAACTCATTGGCTTTTTGAATGTATCCCATATCGTTGGGATTGTAGTTTTTGCTCTCAATATTATTCCAGGCATTAAACAGAAAATTTCCCGATGTTTTTTGTGCAACTAGGTACGATTTATAACCTATTGTTGAACTATCAGCATAAATTTGACTAATTGCGCCAACACCTTGGAGGGCGTAACGAGTTTGCTTGTTTCGAATAATAAAGTCGGTTGCCGTTACATTTGCGGTATAGTTAGCGTGCGGATGGATAAGGTTTGTGTTTGCTAGACTTATGTATGAGTTGTTAGCCAAGGTTTGATCGAGAACAAGCATGTTGTAATTTGTGAGTCCTTGGGTGGTAAATTCTCGTTCTGCTCCAGTAATTGTGTCCTTTATTACAGCATTAGTATGCGGTGTTACAGCATTGAAAAATCCTATTCCCAGCCCATTTCCTGTTCGTCCCGAAATTTTTGTAGCGTTTATCATGCTGGTTTCATTGGGATTCTCGGAAACTGTTTCGTTAACATTTAACGAGTCGTACACATTGTAGTAACCACTGGGTTTTGAACCAATTCTACGTGAGTAGAAAATGTTTCCCTTATCGAACAAATCCATTCCTTCAATAAAGAAAGGTCGTTGCTCGTCGTACTTCACCTCGAAAGGTGAAATGTTTAGTACTTTATCGTCGGACTTAACCTGGCCGAAATCGGGAATCAATGTCATGTCGAGCGTGAAACTTTCCGATAGGCCAACTTTTACATCCATTCCTCCGTTAAGCCTGTAATTCAACGATTTGGAATTGGGATACTTTTCAACATAGGCTGAAATATACGGACTAAACGAAAGCCGTAACGGCGATTTAACATCCTTTACACCAGACAGTTCTCCCGATTGGTTTACTATTCCCGAAATTGAGTTGTCGATAGGATTCCATGTGTCCCACTCGTTGTATCGTTTAATTAGGCGGCGAAAGTTCAGCCCCCAGTTGGCTGCAGAACTTTTTGAGAATCGAAGAGCCGAGAAAGGGATTTTCATTTCAACAATCCATCCGTTCTCTACAATTTTCACTTTACTTGTCCAAACGGCATTCCAGCTCCTGTCGGAGCTGTTTCCGGTTCGCATAATGTCGGTTTGTACACCCGAAGCAGAAACGATAAAATCCTGATAGTTTATTCCGTCGTTGTAGGTGCTAAGCAGAACGCTGAAAGCATCGGATTTGAGGTTGTCGGAGTTGTCGCGCTGCCCCAGCTCGCGGTAAATGTTTTCGGGTTCCGTATCGTACAGAATTGCTCCAATATAAATTGCTTCATCATCATAAAGAATCTTCACTTCAGTTTTTTCGGAGGGAAACGAGCCGTTGAAAGGTTCGTACTGATAAAAATCGGTAGCAACTTGGGCATTTTCCCAGGCAATTTCTATAAGGTCTCCATCAATCTTTATTTCTTCATAAATGCGGAATGCTTCGAGAATTTTTTTCCCGCTCGTTGCTTTTTTTTGTGGTTTGGAGAAGGTTGTAGTACTAATAAAAAACAAAAAAATAGAAAAAAGTATAGCTGCTTTACACTTCAACATCTTGGGTTAGTTTATTTCTGGTTTGTTTGTCATAATTTTTGAAATTAAAACAAAGTAAAGGTTTAAAAGGAAAACCGATTTTAAAGTAGTGATTTATATCAACAAAAAAAAACGGATTCGCAAAATTGGAATCCGTTTTAAAGAAAGTTGAAAATAATATTTTCTATTTCCCTGCCAACCAGTTTAGTACTTTTTCAGAATCGGGTTTATCTCTTGGTTTCAGGTAGTCAACAACTTTACCATCCTCATCAATTAGAAATTTCTGAAAATTCCACGATACTTCGGCATCAACCAAGCCATTCTCACTTTTTGAAGTGAGCCATTTGTAAAGGGGGTGAATATCATCGCCCTTAACAGAAATTTTTGCCATCATGGGGAAAGTAACGCCGTAGTTTGCAGTGCAGAATTCTCTAATTTCGTCGTTTGATCCGGGTTCCTGTTTCATAAAGTTGTTTGCCGGGAAACCAATAATCACGAACTTTTCGCCACCGTACTGCTTGTAAAGTTTCTCAAGTGTTTCGTACTGAGGAGTTAGACCGCATTTGGAGGCTGTGTTTACCACCATCACTTTTTTACCTTTCAGCTGCGAAAGAGGAAATGTTTCTCCTTCAAGCGTTGTAACTGTAAAATCGTGTAGGGTTTTTGTTTGACTCATAGCAATAGTTGCTGAAGCAACAATTAGCGAAAGTATTAGAATTGATTTTTTCATTTTTTAGGTATTTTGTTTTTTGAAGTAACAAACGTTTAGCATTGTTGGTTCAAAAGTTTTACAAGAAACCTTGGTGAAAATTTTTGGTGTGCCCTTATACTATGAATAAAATTCTATACTTTTTTCCTGCTGCAGGTTAATGATTGATTGACATATAGAAAGTTACAATTTGCAACCTGAGAATTTTGTTATGATAATTGGCAATTAGTTTCTAAGGATTATTTCTATTTCACTGATGAATTTCTGAACAAAGTCGTAATATGGTAAAACCTTTTCTTCAGTAAAGTCAAAAAGGTCAGCATAATCGCCTTTTTGTCTCCAAGTGTATAGTTGCGAGTATCTTTTCCCAAATTCATGTGAAATAACATTTTTCTTTATGAAATGCTCAGAAAAAATAGATTTTACGCCATTATGAGTTGTTGTTTTATGATTGTGGCTTAGGAGAAGTGCAATAACAGCATAAAAAGCAGAGTAATACAATCTATTTATTGCCGAATTCCATCTTTCCCCTTCAATAAGAAGTTGAGCGTCTTCAAGGGTTTCCTTTGCTCTTTCTAACCGATATTTAATCAAATCATCTTTTTCTCCTATCATTTTAATCTAATTGATTCATTCTTAATGTTTTCATAAAGAGGAGTTTGCCTGTATTTAACATTCCATTCTTCTTTTGGGTATATTAAGGGTGATATAATCTCACCTGTTTCTAACTCAATTTCATAGAATTCATCCATTATTTTAGTTTCTAAAGCGAAAGGAATGTTTTTTGAATTCAATAAAATCAATAAATCCCAATCGGATAAAGGCTTTGCGTCTCCACGTGCACGAGAACCATACAAATAGATTTCTGCATCTGGATACTTTGTCTTTGAAAGTTCCAAAATCTTACTTATTATAGTTTCTCTTGTATTCATATTACAAATATACTTAAAAACATTCCGAGTTCAATGGTTCCCTTTGCCTTTTTGGTTGTTACAAAAATCATAGTATGTAAATATTAATTGTTGGTTCTCAATTGGAACTGAGTGTGGTTAGGGTTTTAACTTACGAGTTCACTTAAAGTAATCATTCTTTTAGTTAATGGAAAAGATGGACACAATCAATTTTTTGTTAAATTAGATATCCATTATTTACGGTTTTAACAATATAATAAACTATAAATCAAATATAAATGAAAAAACAAACGTTTACAATTCTACTAATTTCGTTGTTTCTTATTCTATCGTTAGTAGTTAACCTTTACTTCCTACTAACCAACGAAAAGTTAGAAACGAAGGTTAAGGCTGCTGAAACTCTTTTTGACCTCGATTTTACAAACCAAGAAAGGGATTCGTTAATGGATGGAATTATTGAGAATATTGAAAAGTACAAGGCCATTCATGCCTTCGATTTACCCAACAGTGTAGCTCCCGCGTTGATTTTTTCTCCTGTCCCGCTATCGTACACCGCTCCTGATGCTGAAGTTCCCACAGATTTCAACCTTCCTGCGGATGTGAATCTACCCGAAAACAGGGAAGAACTTTGTTTTTACTCAGTTGCAGAGCTGTCGGTTTTAATTAAAAACAGGAAGATTACATCGGAGGAGTTAACAAAACTTTACCTCGACAGATTGGGTCGTTACGATTCAAAATTGCATTGCGTAATAACGCTGCTTGGCGATCGTGCCATGGAGCAGGCAAGAGCAATGGACGAGGAAATTCGGGAGGGAAAATATCGCGGCCCACTTCATGGAATCCCATACGGAGTAAAGGATTTGTTGGCACTAAAAAATTATCCGTTTACCTGGGGATCACCAATTTACAGGGAGCAAATTGCAGATGTTACTTCTCCCGTAATTGAAAAATTTGATGAGGCAGGAGCGGTTCTTGTGGCAAAACTTTCGCTGGGCGAATTGGCCTGGGGCGATGTTTGGTACGGTGGAATGACTCGAAATCCCTGGAACATTGAAACTGGCTCAAGTGGATCGTCGGCTGGTTCGGCTTCGGCTACTGCAGCCGGACTTGTGGCTTTCGCCATTGGTTCCGAAACATGGGGTTCAATTGTTTCGCCTTCAACTGTTTGTGGGGTCACCGGACTTCGTCCAACATTCGGGCGTGTGAGTAGAACTGGTGCTATGGCACTTTCGTGGAGCATGGACAAAATTGGTCCTATTTGCCGAACTGCGCAGGATTGCGCCATTGTGCTAAAAGCCATTGCCGGAACCGATGGAATTGAACCTGTTTTGGCCGATATTCCTTTCAATGCAAACCTTAAGAAAGATTACAAATTGATACGCGTTGGGTATGTGAAGGATTACTTTAACGAAAAGTATGGTTTTAAAGCTAACGATAGCATAGCACTCGAAACGTTGAAAAATATGGGGGTTGAACTAGTTCCGGTTACCTTGCCCGAGAATCTTCCAGTGGAGGCTCTCTCAATAATTCTCGATGTTGAGTCGGCTGCAGCATTCAGCGAGCTAACGCTCACAAATCGCGATGATGAAATGGTGCGGCAAATAAAATGGGCGTGGCCCAACTTTTTTCGAAAAGCCCGATTTGTTCCTGCGGTTGAGTATATTCAGGCAAACAGAATACGAACAAAACTTATTGAAGAATTCTCAAAGTTATTTGAGCAGGTTGACGTTATTGTTACTCCAAGTTTTGTAGGAAACCAGCTACTAATGACAAACCTTACGGGTCACCCGGCTCTTTCAGTTCCAAATGGATTTTCGGATGAAGGTTTACCAACAAGCTTTACATTTATTGCAAATTGGTATAACGAGCAGGATTTGGTTGTGCTGGGGAAAGCCTACCAGGAAGAAACAAAATTGTACAGAAAAATACCGCCAGAATTTGTGCCATAAAAAAATGAGGGT
>CAZLXF010000033.1:0-19189 GCA_964563065.1 uncultured Rikenellaceae bacterium
TACAACCCTTTTGTTTTCAGCAATTCTAAATCGAGGGCCAGCGCCAGTGATTAGTCGCAAATCCTGATATTTAAGCTTGTTTTGTTGATGCTGTGCAAAGTATTCCCAAGTAACAAACGATGAATCGTGCTTACTAAAGTTATACCTGAAATGCTGAAAATGTTGGTTAATTAAATCTTGTTTCCCTGTTGATGAGCTAACTTTCATTAATTCTAAATTGTTGAGGAGCAAAAAAGTATGTTGTTTTTTACTATACTGAATTCCTATATCATTCTGAATATGAAAAACTTCGTTGGTTGTTTTATTAAACAGAAACCCCAATGTTGCTAAGCCCTGAATCCCTTCCTTCTTCTCCTTGCGGCTACTTTCGGTGTTAACAAGCTGAGCCGAAAGCCATGTTGGAGTTAGCATTAGAAATGCTAACGTAAATATTTTTACATACTTCATTATACAAGATTATTATAAGGTTTAAAGATACTAAAATGTTTCAAAATGGAATAGTTAAGTTCGAAAGCGAACAATAAATATATCCAATGATTAATGCATAAATCACACACTAATAGTAATATAGAATTAGTGGCATATGGGTTGTAAAAAAAATATAAAAAATATTGAATCAGTTAAAAATAAAACTAAGATTTATGCTTAATAGATTTACAACAACAATTCGATTTGCATTCAACCGCAAAGGGTTTGCAATTATCAATATATTTGGTTTGGCAACTGGCATTGCCGCTTGCTTACTAATTTCATACTACGTTAAATATCACCGTTCGTACGATTTAATAGCGCCCGATTATTCAAACACCTACCGGGTAACCTACCAACGTTGGGGTGAGAATGGCGACAGGGTTGAGTTTGCTTCTGCTAGTCCTACAATAGGCCCCGCAATGTTAAAAAACTTTCCTGAAATTCAATCGTTTGGAAGAGCATACAAGGTTGGCGGAGTTTTTTCGCAGGGCGAAGTGGTTTACGATGAAAGTAACGCGTTTTATGGTGAAACAAATCTGCTACAAATTCTTGGATTTAATTTAGTTAAGGGCGATGAGAGTGATTGTTTGGATATTCCAAATAAGGTGGTTATTTCCGAAAAAATTGCAACCAAATATTTTGGCAGCACCGATCCCATTGGTAAAACCCTTAAGTGGAATGGGAGAAACGATTTGGAGGTTACCGGCGTATTTCAGAATCGCCCACCGAATGTACATTTCAAAGTTGATATTTTAGTTTCGTTACAAACCTGGATACAACGAACTCCTGAAATGTTTGAAAGTGGTTGGTTTTATAGCGGGTTCTATACGTATGTTAGGTTAAAAGAGAATTCTGACCCGAAACAGGTTGATAAGAAAATTGAAGAGTACATTGAGAATGAGTTTGGCGAGGTGCTTAGGGAGTATAAAATGGGGCTCTCGTTCAAGTTACAGCCTCTTTCCGACATTCATTTAGCTTCGCATTTTATGCACGAGTTGGAGCCAAATAACGATAAAAAGTCCATTGCTCTTCTCGAAATTGTTGCTTGGTTTATTCTTGTTATCGCATGGGTTAACTTCTTTAACTTAAGTACAATAATATCTTTTAAAAGAGTTAAAGAAATTGGAATTCGCAAGGTGAACGGAGCAGGAAAGTGGAATTTAATCTCTCAGCTGCTGTCCGAATCTGCACTAATAAACTTAGTGGCAATTCTGTTTGCGTTGTTTATATTTGAATTATCCTACACCTCGTTTGCCAACTTAGCTGGCTTGCCTAGCAATTTCAACTATTTTCAGAATTTATGGCTAATTGCGGTTTTAGGTTTTGCCTTCGTTCTAGGAACGCTTTCTGCCGGAATATATTCAATTTCGGGGCTAACAGGCAATTCGCTTAGCAATTCGTTAAAGGGATTATACTCGGGAATAAAGGGGAATGTGTTCATTAAAAAGGGATTAGTAACATTCCAATTTGCAATTGCAATTGCACTGCTTATTGCCACTATCTCTGTTTTTATGCAGCATAGAGTTATGCAAAAAATGGATATTGGTTTTAACCTTAAAAACATGTTGGTTGTGAAGGTCCCACTTATTGGCGATTCAACTCTACATTCTAAGTATTGGACTTTCGAGGAGGAGGTTTCAAAATTGCCCAGAGTAAATGGGGTTGCTTACTCATCGGTTGTTCCGGGTGTTCCCAATATGTTCAACAGGGGAGGAATATACCGTTACGGCGACGATAGAAATAATGGTAAAAACATGAGACTGACAGAAATAGATAAGAATTTTGTTGACGTTTATGGAATTAGACTGATTGCTGGAGAGGATTTTACGGGAAATCCTTCAGAGGACGCTAACAGCGTACTTCTTAATTTGCATGGAGCAAAGTGGTTGGGCTTCGATTCGGCCGATTCGGCCGTTGGCTCGCAGATAGTTCTGGAGGGAATGCCAAAAACAGTTGCTGGTGTAATTTTCGATTTCAATCAACTATCACCCAAAGAAGAAATTGAACCTCAAATTTTCAGGTATCCACAAAGGTTTCAGGGGTACTTTACGGTAAGGTTTCAAAATTCAAATGCTAAAGAAATGCTAAACGAGGTTAAAAATAGTTACCTATCAGTTTTCCCTGGAAATCCGTTCGACTACTTTTTCCTCGACGATTTTTATAACAGCCAGTACAAGGACGATAAGCGGTTCGGTTTAGTATTTTTGCTTTTCTCATTTCTTGCTGTGGTAATAACCGTACTTGGACTCATGAGTCTTTCAGCATTCTCTGCGGAGCAAAGGCGGAAGGAAATTGGTGTAAGAAAGGTACTTGGGGCAACAAATTCTTCAGTTATCTTGCTTCTTTTTAAAGGCTATTTTGGTCTTTGGTTAGTAAGTGGGTTAATAGCCATTCCAGTTGTTTGGTATTTTTTAAAGGAGTGGCTTAACGGGTATGCAAACAGAATGAATATTGAATGGTGGTTTTTTGCTATTCCCATGATTATTGTTCTGCTAATAGCAGTATTTACTGTAATGTTTCAGTCGTTAAAGGTTGCCTCTTTAAATCCGGTTGAAAGCATTAAGTACGAGTAACCATTCGGTGCAATTAGTTATATTTGCTCGAAATATTCATTTATGAGCGAAAAGAACTACGACCCACGAATGCATACGGCCGAGCATATTTTGAACCAAACCATGGTTCGTATGTTTGGCTGTATGCGTTCAAAAAATACCCATATTGAAAGGCGAAAGTCGAAATGCGATTACATTTTGCCTAATCTTCCCACAGAGAATCAACTTTCTGAAATAGAACGTGAGGTTAACAGAATCATCTCTTTGGAGATGAATGTTTTCGATTAATTTATTTCCAAATCGGAAGCAGCCAATTTTCTTGATCTTTCAAAACTTCCTGCTGATGCTCCAGAAACTATCCGGGTTGTTCGTGTTGGCGATTACGATGCCTGTGCCTGCATTGGCCCACATGTTGAGAACACTCGGGAAATAGGAACTTTTAGAATTATTTCTACGGATTATAACGAAGGCATACTTCGTATTCGATTTAAGCTGGTTTAGTTTTGTACGAAGGGAATGTTTTACAAAACTCTTTTATTCCACACTCCTCACATTTCGGTTTTCGGGCAATGCAAGTATAGCGTCCGTGGAGTATTAGCCAGTGGTGGGCTATGGCCCACAATTCCTCGGGAATATGCTGCATAAGTTGCTTCTCGGTTTCCAGCGGAGTTTTTGCGTTGTGGCTTAGTCCAATCCGTTTCGATACTCTGAAAACGTGTGTATCTACAGCAATGGCTGCGGTATTAAATGCAATTGATGCAACCACATTGGCCGTTTTGCGGCCAACACCGGGGAGCGTTTGGAGTTCATTTAAATCGGTCGGAATATTCCCGTTGAACTTTCCTACAACCGCTTTAGCCATTCCAATAAGGTTTTTGGCTTTATTGTTTGGATACGAACACGATTTAATAACATCAAATACATGTTCTTGCTGAGCAACGGCAAGTGCTTCAGGCGTTGGAAACTTTTCAAAGAAAGCTGGTGTAAGCATGTTTACCCGTTTATCGGTACATTGTGCCGAAAGTATTGTGGCAACAATAAGCTCGTACGGATTGCTGTGGTTAAGTTCCGTTTCGGCAATTGGCATATTTTTCTTAAAGTAGTCAATAACTTTCTCGAAACGCTCTTTTCTTGTCATAGCTTTTTGAAATGGGTTTGTAAAAATAAAAAAACCGGCTCAAAAAAGCCGGTTCTTTTAAATGATTTATTTTTTTAGTATAGAAAGCTCAGGAGAATACCTGCCGCAACAGCGCTTCCAATTACTCCGGCAACGTTTGGTGCCATGGCGTGCATAAGTAGGTAGTTGGTTTTGTCGTAGTGCATACCAATATGGTGCGAAACTCTAGCGCTATCGGGAACTGCCGAAACTCCAGCATTCCCAATAAGCGGGTTAATCTGATTTTCCTTGCTAAGGAAAAGATTCATGAGTTTTACAAACAAAACTCCTGCGGTTGTTGCAATAACGAACGATGCAGCACCTAGTCCAAATATTAAAACCGATGAGGGTTTTAGGAAAACATCGGCTTGTGTTGATGCACCAACGGTTAATCCCAGTAGAATGGTTACAATGTCGATAATTGGTCCCCGAGCGGCCTCTGCCAACCTTTTTGTAACTCCACTTTCTTTCAGTAGGTTACCAAAGAAAAGCATGCCAAGCAAGGGTAAACCACTGGGCACGACAAAAGTTGTAAGTAGCATTCCAATAATTGGGAAAAGAACTTTCTCTAACTTCGAAACGGTGCGCGGAGGCTTCATCCTAATTACTCGTTCCTTCTTTGTTGTAAGGAGTTTCATAATAGGAGGCTGAATTACTGGAACAAGCGCCATGTAGGAGTATGCTGAAATGGCTATAGCTCCCATAAGGTGTGGTGCAAGTTTTGAGCTAATAAAAATAGCGGTAGGACCATCGGCACCACCAATAATTCCAATTGCACCAGCTTCGGCTCCAGTAAATCCAAGGGCTAGGGCTATTGCATAAGCACCGAAAATACCAAATTGGGCAGCTGCACCAATTAGAATTAACTTTGGGTTAGATATTAGCGTTGAAAAATCGGTCATTGCTCCAATCCCCAAAAATATTAGGGGAGGATATACGCCATATCGAACTCCAAAATATAGGTAGTTTAAAACCGATCCGTCTTCGTAAATCCCTATCTGCAAGCCTGTTGTGAATGGAATATTTCCAAAGAGTATCCCGAAACCAATTGGAATTAACAACAGGGGTTCCCACTCTTTGGTTATTGCTAAGTATATAAATAGCAAACCAATAACAATCATTACGCCATGCTGCCAGGTAAAGTTTGCGAAACCTGTGTAGCCATAGAAATCGAACAGGTTGTTTGTTAGGAATGAAAAGAAACCATTGTTTTCCATTGCTTAGTCTCCTATGGTTATTAGTACGTCCCCTTCCATTACCGAATCGCCTTTTTGGGCATTAATTTTCACAATTTTTCCATCCTTGTCGGAGTCAATATTGTTCTCCATTTTCATTGCCTCAAGGCAAATAAGTTTCTGACCTTTCTTAACGCTATCACCTTCCTTAACATACACATCAAGAATTACTCCGGGAAGCGGCGATTTAATGTGACCCGATCCTTTAGGTGTAGAAGGCGAACTGGTTTTTGCCACCGACGGGTGGCTATCGGTGGAAGGTACTGCTTGTGAACGAACTAACCGTGGGGTTTTACTCTGTTGAATGGTTTTGTCAACTTCAACTTTGTAGTTGGTACCATTAACCTCAAGCTCAGCAATATTATCTTCAACTGACAGAATATTTACCTCGTATTGGTTGCCGTGAATGGTGAATTTATACTTTTTCATTGCTCAAATTTATTTCGTGTAAGGGTTTTTGTTTGTTGCCTTGTTGATAACTCCGTAAATTTTACTGCTCCATGGAGAGTAGGTTCTAGAAATACGATTGAAAGTTAACGTTAAACTTTCTGTGTCGTGTAGCTCACTCTTGTACATATGAAGCGCCAATGCAATAGCAGCAATTTCATCGCCACTCGATACTTTCGTAACCTTTTCTTCTCCTCCAACCGCTTTCTTTTTAAAAGCATTCGTGATGAAGTGTATCAGGTTGTCGATATTTTGAAAAACGATAGCTGAAATTGCAAGAACGGAAAGTACAACAATCATAGCAATTACTGCCATTCCAACGCCATATGGGTCGCGTGAAACAAACTCATTGGCTGCGTTGGTTGACGACTGAAGTAGTACCAGTAATAAACTCATGGTTTTTCAGGATTTATAATGGTAAATTTGAGTGTTTCTTTGGTGGGTTTGAATCCTTTTTGGTTTGAAGCGATTGCAACGCCCTGATAATACGAAAACGTGTATTTCTAGGTTCAATTACATCGTCGAGGTAACCAAATTTTGCAGCAACGTAAGGATTGGCAAACTTCTCCTTGTATTCCATCTCCTTCTTAATAAGTAAGTCAACTTTGGCTTTTTCGTCCTCAATGCTGCTCAATTCACGGCTAAGTAGAACCTCAATGGCACCTTTAGGCCCCATAACTGCAATTTCAGCACCTGGCCATGAGTAGTTAATGTCGCCACGAAGATGTTTTGAACTCATCACGTCGTAGGCTCCGCCGTATGCTTTCCTTAATATTATGGTAACCTTGGGAACAGTTGCCTCGCCGTAGGCGAACAGAAGTTTCGCACCGTGAATAATAATTCCGTTGTACTCCTGTCCGGTTCCGGGAAGGAAACCTGGAACGTCAACTAAAGTAACAAGAGGAATGTTGAATGAATCGCAGAAACGAACAAAACGTGCCGCTTTGCGTGATGCGTTTATGTCGAGAACTCCAGCCAAGTACTTGGGTTGGTTGGCAATTAGCCCAACGGGCATCCCGTTAAAACGTGCAAAGCAAGTAACAATGTTTGCTGCGTAATCGCGCTGAACTTCAAGGAATTCACCATAGTCAACTATCGACTCAATTACTTCCTTTACATCGTAGGGTTTGTTTGTGTTTTCTGGAATTATATCGTTGAGAGCATCATCAAGCCTATCAATGGGATCGTCGCAAGGGGCAATGGGTGGATCCTCAAGGTTGTTCTGTGGAAGGTAACTTAGAAGTTTACGTATAAGCATAATGCCCTCTTCTTCGTTTTCGGAAACGAAATGTGCTACACCCGATTTTGAAGCGTGAACATCGGCACCCCCAAGTTGTTCGGAGTTAACAGTTTCGCCGGTAACAGTTTTTACTACCTTAGGCCCAGTTACAAACATATAGCTGGTGTTGCGGCTCATAACAATAAAATCGGTAAGTGCGGGAGAGTAAACGGCTCCACCAGCACAAGGGCCAAAAATGGCCGATATTTGAGGAATAACTCCCGAGGCCATAATGTTGCGCTGGAAAATTTCTGCGTAGCCACCTAAACTCTTCACACCTTCCTGGATACGTGCTCCACCACTATCGTTTATGCCAATTACCGGAGCACCAACTTTCATGGCCATATCCATGATTTTGCAAATTTTTGCAGCGTACATTTCCGATAATGATCCGCCAAAAACAGTGAAGTCCTGTGAGAAAATGTAAACTAAACGGCCATCAATTGTACCGTAACCAGTAACAACTCCGTCGGAGAGATAGGATTCTTTCTCCAGCCCAAAGTCGATACAACGGTGCGATACAAACATGTCAAACTCCTCGAAGCTGCCTTCGTCGAGAAGGAGTTCGATGCGTTCACGGGCTGTAAGTTTCCCTTTTTTATGCTGAGCTTCAATGCGTTTCTCGCCTCCTCCTAGCTTAGCTCTTTCTCTAAGATCAATTAGTTCCTTAATTTTTTCTTCTTGGGTGCTCATGGATCCTATTTGTTATTATGGTGAGGTATATGTTACTTGTTTTTATTTTCGCAAAATTCGGTAAGTACACCAAAGGTAGATTTTGGATGTAAGAATGCAATATCTAACCCTTCGGCTCCTTTTCGGGGCAACTTGTCAATTAAATTAACTCCCTTTGTATTGGCCTCGTTTAGTTGGTCTTCAATTTTCTCAACTGCGTAGGCAATATGATGAATGCCTTCTCCCTTTTTTTCGAGGTACTTACCAATTGGACCTTCAGGGTCTGTTGACTCTAAAAGTTCAATTTTAGTTTGACCAACCATAAAGAAAGCGGTTTTAACTTTCTGATCCTTAACTTCCTCAATGTTGTAGCACTTTAGCCCTAAAACGTTTTCGTAGAAGGGAATCGCTTCGTCTAAACTTTTTACTGCAATGCCAATGTGTTCAATATGAGTTATTTTCATGTTGTGTGGGATTTGTTGTTTTGTTTACACAAAAGTATAGGTAATGGTTAAAACACAACATAATAAATACCTTTTTTTAAGCATACTAAGAGTTGTTTTGCAACATGTTTTTATTGATTATATTTGCATTAAATATTTCTTTTAAATGGCGAATCTTGTTTCAACATTGTACCATAATAATGGCAAGGGTTTATACTCCTGCTGGATTTGCTGATATTTCCACTTTTCTGTATTTAAATACATTCCTGTTATTTTTCATCTTCATTTACTGTTAGAATCGTTACTTTTTAAAATTTATTCTTTCTTCCAAATCATATGTTACAAGGTTTGATTTTCAATATCAAAAGATTTTCAGTTCACGATGGTCCAGGAATTCGAACTACGGTTTTCCTAAAGGGATGTCCTTTAAAATGCACATGGTGTCATAACCCCGAAAGCCAGAAATTTGAAATGGAAGAGTTTGAAATTATCAGAAAAGTGGAAGAAAATAATTTTTGTAGCAGGGAAAAGGTAGGAAATTACTATTCTGTTGATCAGTTAATGGAGAAAGTAAGAAGTGATACTCCATTCTTCGATGAGTCGGGTGGAGGAGTAACACTTTCGGGTGGAGAACCTTTATCGCAGTCAGAATTTTCTGTCGAACTTTTAAAAAAATGTAAGGAGGAAGGAATTCATACTGCCATTGATACCTGTGGATTTAGTAAATGGGAAATTTTAGAGAAAACCATTCCTTACACAAATCTTTATCTATTCGATCTCAAAATTATGAACTCCGAAATCCATCGAAAGTACACTGGAGTTAGGAACGAAGTAATTATTGAGAATCTTTTTAAACTCAGCAAATTCAATAACGATATTTATCTAAGAATTCCGCTGGTTCAGGGAATTACTGACACTGAAGAAAATATTAACGAAATTAAATCTCTGGTTAGCAAGTTAAAATCCCTAAAACGTATCGATATACTCCCGTACCACTCACTGGCAAAACAGAAATATCAACGATTTTATAACCAAAAATATCCTCTTGAAAGTTTGGGCGAATACCCCGAGGTAAAAGCAAATCAAATTAAGCTAGAATTTGAGGGTTTGGTTCCTGAGGTTTCAATTGGAGGATAAAAAATATAAGTGTATGACGGAAAGAATAAATAGGCTAAGAGAGCAAAGTCTCAACGCTGTAAATAAATTATCTGCTGAGCGGGCAATTCTTATTACTGATTTTTATTGCAACGAAAATGTTGCCAGCAATTCGGTTCCCATGCAGAGAGCGATGGCTTTTCGGTATATTCTCGAAAATAAAGGAATCTCAATCCAAGAGGGAGAACTGATTGTTGGAGAACGTGGACCACAACCAAAGGCAACGTCAACATACCCCGAAATTTGTTTGCATTCAATTGATGATTTGAAGATTATAAGTTCTCGACCTAAAGTTTCTTTTAAGGTTGATGACGAAACTTTTAAGGTTTACCAAGAAAAAATTATTCCATTTTGGCAAGGCAAAACCCAACGCGACAGAGTTTTTAGCGCTGTAAATTCGCAGTGGCACGATGCGTATTCTGCAGGAGTTTTTACTGAATTTCAGGAGCAGCGGGCTCCGGGGCATACCGTTGCCGGGAAAAAGATTTTTAGAATGGGAATGAACGATTTTAAGAATCAAATCGATCAGATTACACACTCGTTAAATTCTCATCAGAAAGTTTTTTATGAAAAGTTTGAGCAGCTAATGGCAATGTCAACTTGCGCTGATGCAATTGTATTGTTTGCTAACAGGTACGCCGAAAAGCTGGAAAAAATAGTTGCAAGCGAAACCGATGAAAACCGAATTAACGAGCTGCTTGAAATGGTTCGGATTTGCCGGAAGGTTCCCGCCAACGCTCCCGAAACTTTTCACGAAGCGCTTCAGCATTACTGGTTTATTCACTTGGGAGTTATTACTGAGTTAAATCCTTGGGATTCATTCAATCCCGGTCGGCTCGACCAGCATCTTTTCCCTTTTTATCAAAAGGAAATTGCAGCAGGAACTTTAACCCAAGAAAAAGCAAAAGAGTTATTACAAGCATTTTGGATAAAATTTAACAACCATCCTTCGCCTCCAAAAATGGGAGTTACAGCCGAGGAGAGTAACACCTACACCGATTTTGCACTGATAAATCTGGGCGGATTGAAGGAGGATGGTTCCAATGCAGTTAACGAACTTTCGTATTTAATTCTGGATGTTATTGAGGAGATGCGGTTGCTCCAGCCCAGCTCCATGGTTCAGATTAGCAAAAAATCTCCCGAAAAATTCTTAAAACGCGCGCTGAAAATTGTTAAAACCGGATTCGGACAACCATCAATTTTTAATACCGATGCAATTGTTCAGCAATTGCTTAGTCAGGGAAAATCGCTAACCGATGCAAGAAACGGTGGTGCCAGTGGTTGCGTTGAAACGGGTGCTTTTGGAACCGAAGCGTACACACTTTCGGGATATTTTAATCTCAATAAAGTTTTGGAGATTACCATTTATAATGGGGTTGATCCACGAACGGGGAAGAAGATAGGATTGGAAACAGGAGCTCCAGATTCATTCAAAACTTTTGAAAATTTTTATGCTGCCTTCGAAAAACAGCTAAAGCATTTCATCGATATTAAAATCGAAGGGAACAACATAATTGAGAAACTTTTTGCTGACTACATGCCGGTTCCCTTTCTTTCAATTATTATCGACGATTGCATTACTAATGCAAAAGATTACAACGCCGGAGGTGCACGATATAATACAAGCTACATTCAGGGCGTTGGCTTGGGAAGCATTACCGATAATTTGACATCAATCCGTAAGTGGATTTTCGATGATAAAAAATTAACATTCAGCAATCTAGTTTCAATTTTAAATACAAACTTCAGTTCACATGAGGAAACACGTTTCAAGTTCATTTACGAAACTACAAAATACGGAAATAATGAAGATTTTGCCGATCAGCATGCGGTAAAGGTTTTCAACAGTTTTTATAGTTCTGTAACTGGCCGTCCTTCGGCTCGGGGTGGAGTTTTCAGAATCAATATGCTTCCCACAACCTGCCATGTTTACTTTGGAAAAGTAATTGGAGCAATGCCCGATGGAAGACTTGCCGGCGAGCCGCTGAGCGAGGGAATTAGTCCTGTTCAGGGAGCCGATACAAACGGACCAACTGCTGTGCTTCTTTCCGCATCAAAAATCGATCATATTAAAACCGGGGGAACCTTGCTCAACCAAAAATTTTCGCCATCGTTTTTTAGAAATGATGAGGCTTTGGATAAGCTATCGGCACTGGTTAGAACTTACTTTAAGTTGGATGGTCATCATATCCAGTTCAACGTAGTGAATGCCGACACTCTGCGCAAAGCGCAGAAAAATCCTGAAAAGTATCGCGATTTAATTGTTCGGGTTGCTGGTTACTCCGACTACTTCAACGATTTGGGAGAAACCCTTCAGAACGAAATAATCAGAAGAACAGAGCATGAAGGTGTTTAATGGTAAGGACTTTTTTAATAGATTTGAAAATAAATAGTTGATCATGATAAAAATTCCTTCAATCACAAAAACTTCAATCACTTCGTTTAATATTCGAAAAGCGCAGAAAGAGGATGCCGCTCTGGTTTTGGATTTTATTAAGCAGCTGGCCGTTTACGAAAAAATGATCGATGAGGTGGTTGCCAATGAAGAAACCCTTTCTAAGTTTTTATTCTCCGATAATCCGTTTGCCCATGTTGTAATTGGAGAGTTTAACAATGAACCAGTTGGGTTTGCTCTCTTTTTTACAAATTTTTCAACCTTTCTGGGGCGCCCTGGTATTTTTCTCGAAGACCTTTTTGTTAAACCCGAACATAGGGGAAAGGGCTTTGGGAAAGCGCTGTTGGCTTTTCTCGCAAAACTTGCTACTGCAAACAATTTCGGTAGGGTTGAATGGTCGGTTTTAAACTGGAACGAACCAGCCATAAGTTTCTACAAGTCGCTGGGAGCCATTCCTATGGATGAATGGACCGTTTTCGCCTTACGGGCGAAAGATTGAAATTGTTGGGAGAATTACTTTAGAAAAGCATTTTTTATTCCTTTTTTTTCTTGCAGAAAAATAAACTATTTTTGTATAAAACTAAGCGGTAATGAGCATTGTAACAAACCTACAAAAAATCAAATCGGTTTTACCCCAAAATGTAACTTTAGTTGCCATTTCAAAAACGTATCCTGCTGAAGTTATTATGGAGGCTTACGATACAGGGCATCGGATTTTTGGAGAGAATAAGGTTCAAGAAATGGTTTCAAAATTCGAGCAACTTCCAAAAGATATTGACTGGCATTTGGTTGGTCACCTGCAAACCAATAAGGTAAAGTATATTGCCCCTTTTGTTAAGTTAGTTCATTCAGTTGATAGCCTAAAACTTTTAAAAGAAATAAACAAACAGGCAGCCAAAAGTAATCGTGTCATCGAATGCTTGCTTCAGATGTACATTGCAGAGGAGGAAACAAAGTTTGGGCTTTCTTCCGATGAATTATATGAGATTATTAGTTCGGAGGAATTCAGTAAACTCAATAATGTTAGGGTTGTTGGCTTAATGGGAATGGCCACTTTCACCGATAACATGGAGCAGGTTCGAAAAGAATTCAGGAACCTTAAAACGATTTTTGACAAGGTTAAAAAAGAGTTGTTCAACAATTCCAGTTTGTTTTCTGTTATATCAATGGGAATGTCAGCCGATTACACAATAGCAGTAGAGGAGGGGAGTACCATGATTCGTGTGGGAAGTAATATTTTTGGCGCCAGAAGCTGCAGCGTAAACTAAAATTAGCTATTTTTCGAAACGTATTTCTATACAAAAAACCAAACCGATGGCAAAACTTGAAACCACCTATTTAGGTATAAAACTGAAAAATCCGCTTGTTGTAAGTAGTTCAGGGTTAACCTCAAACATTGAGTCTATTAAAAAACTTGAGAACGCGGGTGCTGGAGCAATAGTGCTTAAATCACTTTTCGAAGAGCAAATTCTCCATGAGGCAGGTTCGCTTAGCGTTCATAGCGATTACCCAGAAGCCGAGGATTACCTGAAAGCATACATAACTAGCAATAATGTTGAGAACTATCTCGAGCTTATTTCAACCGCAAAAAAAACAGTAAATATTCCGGTTATTGCTAGCATTAATTGTATTTCTGCCTCAAAGTGGGTCGATTTTGCCTCGCGAATTCAAGAAGCAGGTGCCGATGCCCTGGAGGTTAACGTTTTCGTTTTACCAACAAATATCAAAAAGAAATCGGACGAATACGAACAGATATACCTAACGCTTGCTGAGAAGCTAAAGGAAATAATTACAATTCCATTTGCGTTCAAAGTTGGTTTCCATTTTACTAGTCCGCTTAATATTCTCGAACAGCTTTGGTTTAGGAATGTGAAGGGAGTAGTTCTGTTTAACCGATTCTTTGCGCCAGATTTCGACATCGAAAAAATGAAGGTTGTTCCTGCTGAGGTGTTTAGCAATCCCTCCGATTTGCGCGACACACTCCGTTGGGTTGGAATAACCAGCCATTTATTGCCCAAAATCGATATTTCTGCTTCTACTGGAGTCCATTCTGGTAAAGAGCTTGTGAAAATGTTGCTCGCTGGAGCAACTACTGTTCAGGTTTGTTCTGCTTTATACAAGCATGGGCACGAACATTTAACAGGAATGCTGGAGTTCCTTAACTCATGGATGGACAAGAAAGGCTACAAAACAATTGATGAAATCAGAGGAATTATGAACTACGGGAAAATTGGCGACCCCACAGTTTATGAGCGTAGCCAGTTTATGCGCTACTATTCAAGTCACGAGTAAGATATTTTCAGTAATATATTCGGAAGGGAGGTTTTTACACCTCCCTTTTTGCTTTTTCAAGTTGACTAACCATTTCTAAAAGAAGTAGTTGCTTGTCTCTATTCGTTTTTACAATGCCCTTTTTAACAATACTTATAAAGTTCGTAATATCGTTAACCGACAAGGAGTCTATTGAGTTTTCAATAACGGTGAAAGCTTCAAAAGCCGTTTGGTAGTTGCCGTTAACAAGGATATTAAAGAAAGTTTCGAGGTGATTGCTGAAATCCAGCCTGCTTTGCCAGCATGCTGTTACCAGCATGGTAACATTCTTTTCAGGGAATGAATTGGTTAAACTTTCAATAAGAATTGGAACCAGGCCAGGATCCTTTATGTCCGATAAGTACTCTACAATCGTTTTTTGAAGTATTTCTGATCGTTTCGATAGAAGAACATCAATTAATACAGGAATAAACTGCAAATCGTTGTTACTCTTTAACTCGGTAATAATTGAGATTACTTGTTCGTCGGTTCCTATTAATATATTGTTAATTATATTTTTACGGATATCATTTTGGGTTTTCTCCATCACATGCCTTTTTAAAAATTTTGGCAAAAATAGCATAGTTTGGTAAAACAAAGCTATTAAATAAGAAAAGTTGGCACGATTTTTACTAAACTTATTAAATTATGTGTTTTTAAAACATCTAAAATATTTCTCATTTTTTCAAAAAAACCATATATTCGCCATAATTAATAGGTATATTAAGCGGTGTTAATAAAAAAATTGTTACTTTTACTTATTATTATAAATTCTTGTGTACACCTAAAACTCTAGAGTTATGGTAATCGGGTTTAAAAATAAACGATTCAAAAGTGTTGCAACCATTGTGGCAATAGCCGTTCTCGCATTGGGTTGTGCATCTGAATCCTCAAAAGAGGAGAGAATAGATGTTGATATATCTGATGTTACAGAGGACGATGCTGCTAAGGTTGGAGTTCAAACTGCTCGCCAAATTTTCTACTCTTTACCCTCACCGCTCGAAACAGCGATGATTCTGAAACGTGCTGGTGCAAAGTATAATGAGGAAGTTTTAAACCCTGTTGAAAACCTTACCCGCTACAACACCAACAAAAGCATGGCGTTAAACTTAGGGATCTACAGTACCGATTTAAGTTACGCCAGCCTTTTCGACCAAACACAAGCATCCATTAAGTACATGTCGGCCTCAAAAAAGTTGGCTGAAAATTTGGGCATTCTCAATGCTATCGATAATTCAATCATTCAGCGCCTTGAGGAGAACGTGAATAATCGGGATGTAATTATGGACATTATTTCCGAGTCATTCCTTAATACAAACTCAATTCTCGAAGAGAACGATAGGGTAGCAGTAGGTTCTGTAATTCTAGTTGGTGGTTGGATTGAAGGATTATACATTGCAACATCACTTGTTGATGATGTTCAAATTGCCGACAATGAGTTGGTTGAACGGATAATTGATCAGAAACTCTCGTTAAGTACCGTAATAAACCTTCTTGAACAGCACAAAGACAATTCCGATGTTAAGGAGGTTCTTGCCGATGTTCTTGAACTCAAAAAAATATACGATGAGATTCAAATATCTGCATCTGAAGTTGAGGCAGTTTCAGATGATAGCAATGTTACAACCCTGCGTAGTAAAAATGTTGTATCGGTAAGTCCTGCCGTTTTTAAGAGTTTAAAGGAGAAAGTAAATAGTATTCGCACAAAATACACAATGTAAATTAAGCGCTTATTATGAAACAATTAATTTATATTATAGCGGTAAGCATTCTCACTTTTTCTGCTTTATCAAGTGAGGCTCAGTGCAAGAACTTTGCAAAAAAGG
Organism: uncultured Rikenellaceae bacterium; assembly: GCA_964563065.1. Lineage (GTDB taxonomy): Bacteria > Bacteroidota > Bacteroidia > Bacteroidales > Tenuifilaceae > DAOSWM01. Next base: position 15,942 of record CAZLXF010000033.1, read on the forward strand.
TTTGTAGGCTCGAGTTGGCGCCATATATTCACGACGGAAACTTTAATGCAGCCATTCTTACTGAGGGTGAAGATGCTGAATTGTTCAAAACTTTTTATGCTGGACAGGAGTACCGAATATCGGTTTGTGGTTCCGAGTCGTTGTCAAAAGTTGAATTTCAGGTACTTGATGTTCAGCGAAAGTTACTGTTCTCAAATACAACCAAAAACTTTGCTCCTTCATGGGATTTCAAGGTAGAGGCCACCCAACAGCTTATTATTCTAGTTAAGGTTCATAACAACCCGAACTCATTGCCCGAGGAGCTTGCTAGTGGCTGCGTTGCAATTATGTTTGGACTTAAAACGGATTAACACACCCTAAATAGATATATATATTTTTAGCCGCCATTGGCGGCTTTTTTTATTGTTTCGAGGCTAGGAATCTTCCTGTATAGCTACTTTCGCATTTTGCTAAATCATCAGGAGTACCTTCAAAAACAATATTTCCGCCATTTTCGCCTCCCTCAGGGCCAAGGTCAATAACCCAGTCGGCATATTTTATAACCTCCGGATGATGCTCTACAATTAAAATGCTATGTCCTTTGCGAAGCAAAGCGTCGAAAGATTCGAGAAGTTTTCTGATATCATGAAAGTGCAAGCCAGTTGTTGGTTCATCGAAAATGAAAAGTTGATGCTGCGTGGCGTTTTCTTTTTGAAGAAAGAAGGCTAGCTTCACTCGTTGGCTCTCACCACCGCTTAGTGTGCTCGATGACTGGCCGAGTTTTATATAGCCTAATCCAACATCCTGCAAAGGTTTTAAACGGGTTACAATTTTATTTGTAAGGGTTGATTTATCTTGACTAAAAAATTCAATGGCTTGGTTTACTGTCATCTCAAGTATGTCGAAGATATTCATTTCTCTGTAGCGAACTTCAAGGATATCCTCCTTGAAACGCTTGCCGCCGCACGATTCACAAACAAGAGTAATGTCGGCCATAAACTGCATTTCAACTTTTATAACACCATCGCCCTGACACTCTTCGCACCTTCCACCGTCGATATTAAATGAGAAGTGTGATGGCTTGTAATCGTTACGTTTGGAGTAGGGTTGCTCAGAGAAAAGTTTCCGAATTTCATCGTAGGCTTTAATGTATGTTACTGGGTTTGAGCGCGAAGATCGTCCAATCGGATTCTGATCAACCATTTCCACACCTTTAATGGTATGTATATCACCCGTTACCTTGTCGTGTTGTCCTGGCCGGTCGCCCGCTTGGTTAATTATGCGCGAAAGCGCAGGATAAAGCACTCCTTTAACCAACGAAGATTTTCCCGACCCGCTTACACCCGTAATCAGTGTCATGCAGTTAAGTGGAAATTTTACCGTAAGATTATTGAGGTTATTCTCTCTGGCACCGTGAATTTCTATAAAATTATTCCATTTTCGACGTATCTGTGGAACCTCAATTTTCTCTTCTCCGTTTATATACTTAGCCGTAAGACTGTTTTTTGCTTTGGCTAAACCCTTTAAATTTCCTTGGTAAACAACTTCACCACCGAGTCGCCCCGCAAGCGGACCAATGTCAACAATAAAATCTGCTGATCGGATAATTTCTTCATCGTGTTCAACAACAACAACCGTATTTCCTATATCTCGGAGATTTTTTAGCACTTCAATCAGCAGGTTTGTGTCCCTTGGGTGTAACCCAATGCTTGGTTCGTCGAGAATGTAAAGTGATCCGACAAGGCTTGAGCCTAGTGATGTTGCAAGGTTTATACGTTGCGATTCACCACCCGATAGGGTTGAGGATAGGCGGTTCAGGGTAAGATAGCCGAGTCCAACATTCATCAAATATCCAATTCTGTATCTCACTTCTTTTAGAATTCTTTCAGCAACTTTTTGGTCGTGAGGTGTGAGACAAATTTCTTCAAAAAAAACAGCTAATTCAGATATTGGCATATTTACAATTTCAGGAATCGTTTTCCCACAAATTTTCACATAGGTTGCCTCCTTTTTCAATCGTGCTCCTTTGCACAACGGACAGGTAGTTTTCCCCATGTAACGCGAAAGCATTACCCGATACTGAATTTTATATTTTTTCTCTTCGAGGTAACTGAAAAAATCGTTAAGCCCCATAAAACCCCTGGAACCTTCCCAAAGAAGCGCTTTTTGTTCGGGAGAAAGCTGGTAGTATGGCCGGTGAATGGGGAAATTGAATTTGTCGGCTTGTTCAATGAAACGGTTTTTATATTCGCTCATGCTTTCGCCCTTCCAGCATGCAATGGCATTTTGGTAAACCGAAAGGCTTTGGTCGGGAACTACAAGATTCTCGTCTATTCCAATTATTTTTCCGTAGCCCTCACATTTGGGGCATGCGCCCAGAGGGTTGTTAAAACTGAACAGGTGCTCGCTTGGTTCTTCAAAGGTTATTCCATCAAGTTCAAACCTATTCGAGAAGGATTGTTCGATACCCTTTTCTTCAGTCTCTGTAACTATGGAACAAATTCCAATGCCTTCGGCAAATGCTGTTTGAACTGAGTCGGAACAACGGCTCAGGAAATCCTCATCGTGCGTAACAGAATACCTGTCGATTACTAAAAAGATATTTTCTTCAGAAAGAGAAAGCATTTGACGAACCTCGTCGCTATCGATTCTATGAATTTTCCCGTTTACGTAAACTCTTGTGAACCCCTGTTTTAAAAGTGATTCGAGGGTATGCTGCGAATCCTTGGTTACATTTACGCTAATAGGAGACAGCAAGGTTTGGCGTGTTCCATCGTTGAACGAGGCAATGTAGTCAACCACATCGGAAACCGAATGTTTTCTAACTTCTTCGCCCGAAACGGGCGAGATAGTTTTACCAATGCGGGCAAATAGAAGTTTTAGGTAATCGTATATTTCGGTTGATGTTCCAACAGTTGAACGGGGGTTGTGGGAGTTTACTTTCTGTTCAATGGCAATGGCAGGAGGAATGCCGCTAATTTTATCCACTTCAGGTTTGTTGATTCTCCCCAAAAATTGCCGAGCGTATGCCGAAAGGCTCTCCACGTATCGTCGTTGACCTTCTGCATATAGCGTATCGAAAGCTAACGATGATTTTCCTGAACCTGAAAGTCCGGTTATTACAATTAGTTTATTACGAGGAATGTCGAGGGAAATATTTTTAAGGTTATGTACCCTTGCACCTTTTATCGATATTACATCACTTGAATTTACTGCCATTTCCGAAATAATTTAACCTACAAATTTACAGGTTTTATTTTGAACTTTAC
>CAZLXF010000034.1:0-19122 GCA_964563065.1 uncultured Rikenellaceae bacterium
ATTTGAAAAAAAAACCGCATCGGAATGCCCGATGCGGTTTTTAAATGGGAGTAATATGAACTTTAGAAAACGAATCGTAGTCCAAGTAGAGCACCCCAAGTACTTGTAGTACTTATGCTTTTGCCAACTTGTGATTTTTCTTGGAACTCTTCTATTGAGTTAGCATTTAACCTGAAAGTAGGTGCAGTAGTTGCAGTTGGTAAATCAACTCTGGTTAAAGGACGAACATTATCGTAACTAGCAAGTGGGTTGTAGCTGTATGTACCCCAGCTGTCGTTAATCATGTTACCAATGTTAAGTAAGTCTAAACTAGCTTGTAGGGTGTATTTACGAGCCGAACCAAAGTTTGAGAAAATGTCCTGTAGTATCTTCATGTCGAAACGGTGAATCCAAGGACGAACATGTCCAAACCTTTCAGCATAATCACCAATGTGTTGGCTAAGATACTCATTGTCGTTTACATAAGCCCAGAAAGCAGCAGCTTGTTGAGCAGCAGTCATATCATTATGGTCAACAAATTGAATATCGTTCTGGCTTGATGGAATGTACATTAGGTCTGAAGATATACCATCGTTGTTAAGGTCGTTTGAATATGTATACGACCAGCGACCTTCTTGGAATCCTCTATATGCAAGCGAACTGGTTGTTGCCAGCATATTGGCATACTCAATTCTGTACGAACCGTAAGCAACAAGTTGGTGAGGTGTTGCAAAATTTGAGTAGCTTAATGCAGGATCGTTTAGGCTACCAACCGCAGTGTTCGATGAAAATGCTGAGTATGCAGCGGAACCTGGGTTAGCTGTAAGGTCTTTTGCCATAAAGTAGGTGTACGAGAACATTCCCGAGAAGCCGTGGCTAAAGTTTTTGGTTAGCTGAGCAGTTAGAGAATACTGGTAACCTTCGCTGGTATTTGAAAGAATCATGGCATTACTAATGGTTCCAACAACTCTTCTTGCACCACTTGACGCCCAGTAAGGTCTGTTGTCTGACCCAACCATATTTCCTGAAGGATCGGCCTCATTCATATTAATCTGCTTTATTGCGTTGATATCCTTGCCAAACAATGCTTCACCAGTGAACACCATGTTGTAAGGTAACTCAACGTCAACTGCTAAATTCGAACGCCATAGCTGAGGCATTTTGAAATCCTTTGAAACTTCAGCTAAACCAGCACCACTTGGAAGTGTACTTGGGCTTTGTGGGAACCACTGTTGGTTGCTAGCAATAAATTGTTTGTAGTTGGGGTTAAACTCTAAGCCAACAAGGTTCTCGTGGCCTGGTCCCCATCCAATTTCAGGAGCCTGAATAACACCTGAGTTTGTTGGCTGGTTAGTAAACCATACGAAGGGAAGCATTCCGGTAAAAATACCTGAACCACCGCGCACTTGTAATGAACGATCGCCTTTAACATCCCAGTTGAATCCAAACCTTGGAGAAACTAAGAGGTTCTGATCGGGCCAGGTGCTAACATCAATTTTATATCCATTTTTAAAGGTTAGTTCTGAAATTGCTGGATTATTCTTCATGTCATCAAAGAAGAAAGGCAATTCAAGACGCATACCAACGGTAACCTTAAAGTTGGGGTTTATTTTCCACTCATCCTGAGCGTAAAGGGCTCCTAAACCGAAGTTTAGTTCAGCACCCGGAGCATCATTGCCATTGTAGCCATAGGTAACACCAAATCCAATAGGATCAGCGCCATTAATAAAATCATCAACCGAGTTATACCTATAGTACGATGTACCTTCACGAATGTAGGAGTTGTAGAAGTACAAATGATCGAATGACGCACCTAGTGTAAAGGTATGGTCATTCATGGTGATAGTTGTATTGTTAACAATGCTTAGGGTTTTGTTAGTAACCTTATTGTTAAACGAGAACAACTCGTGACCGAAAGACATGTACTGGTCACCATCTTGCCAAATGTCAACAAATGGGAAAAGTTCTGAATTGCTGGTACGTGCATCTTCAATAAAGGTATAACTTGCTAAGAACTTATTAGAAATAGTTTCTTTGAATGTGCTGTTTAGTTCACCAGTAAATGAACGAACAGTATTTTTAAACCCATAGAATGAATTTGAAAAAGCAAGCGACTGGCTGCTGATACGTCCCGAGCCACGTGTATTGTTAGGAGGTCCACTGTTACGGTTGGTTTCCTGATCGGATGTTCCAACTACATCGTTATAGCGGAATGTCATTTTGTGGTTGTCGTTAATGTTCCAGTCGATACGAGCCAACAGCTTAGTGTTTCGGTTCTGGAACGGATCAAAATCCTTGTATTTACCTGGGTCATAATCGTACGTGCTAAGCAAGTGATCTCTAACCCTTATCATATCATTTTCGGTGGTTCTGGAAATCATAAGATCATCGTTGGAAACTCCGTCGGTGCTAGGCTTCCAGGAAACTCCAGGAACATTTTCAACCTCAAATTCACCGTTTATAAAGAAGAACAGCTTGTTCTCAATAATTGGGCCACCAAGGCTAACGCCATAGTTATTGCTGCTTCTATCGTTTGCGCCAGATACTTCGTTTCCTTCAACGGTGCTACCTGTAAATGACTCAGGACGCATGTATGTGTAAACGGTTCCCTTAAATGTGTTGTCACCACTACGGGTTACAGCATTTATACTTGCTCCAGTAAATTGCGATAGTCGAACATCGAAAGGAGCAACGCTAACTGTTACCTGGTCAATAGCATCCAGCGAAATTGGCTGTGCGTTTCCACCTGGAAGCGGATTGCTGCTCAATCCAAAGTTATTGTTAAAGGCTGCTCCGTCAACGGTAATGGTATTGAAACGTCCATCACGACCTGCAAATGAGTTGCCTTGAGCAAGAGGAGTTAACCTCGACAAATCAGTAATACTACGCGAAATTGTTGGTAAGCTTGCAATCTCACGCCTGCTAATGTTGGTTTGAGCACCTGTTCTGTCGGAATTTAGGATTGGGTTGCCTAACCCAGCTGAAATAACAACAGCTTCCAACTCTGTTGCACTCTCGGTTAAGGTTCCGTTAAGAACATACGATTCGCCAAGTTTAAGGTCAACATCTTTGTAGGTAACCGAAGTGTAACCCATAAACGTAATGCTTACGGTATAAGGTCCACCTACTCTTAAACCAGTTAGAACATAGGTTCCATTGTCCTGTGTACTGGTTCCGTAGGTTGATCCGCTTGGCTCATGCATAGCCATAACAATGGCAAAGGGAATCGGTTCTCCTTTGTCGTCAATCACACGGCCATTGATGCCCGATGTGGTTACTTGCCCTAAAGCATACAACCCAATGGTTGCAAGAAGTAGGGTAAACAAAAACTTTTTGTTTTTCATAGATTTGAATTTTAGGTTAGGAGTCCAAAAAAAGGTTTACAAAAATAATTCGATTAAGTGTATTAATAATTAGGTTAAGATTATCAAATTGTTAACAACTGTTTAGCTGCAGAGGGCTAATACCTGCAACTTAGTTTACATGCTTGTGAAGTAACCAAAAAAAATTGATATTGCAATATACAATATTCTTAAAATATCAACATTAAAAATAATGGGCTTGTGAAACAAATAGTTAATTGATACTAAAAGTTGAAAAGGGTACGGAAAAACAAGGTTGGGCTGTTATCTAACCTTTATTTTGGGGCTAATAGCGCTAAGAATTTTTTTAGTTGCTCCAATGTTTTCCTTTACATAGTGTTTGGCAATCAATCCCGTTTGTACAGTTTTATCGGTTGAACTAAGCAATGAGTCAAGTGTAGTTGCAAAGGTTTGTTCGTTGGAAATGGGGAATGCTGCATTTTGTTTCGTAAGTTCTACAGCTTCGCGGAATTTTAGGTAGTTAGGCCCAAAAATTATTGGCATTCCGAAGGTTGCTGCTTCCAATGTATTATGAATTCCCGACCCAAATCCGCCTCCGATATACGCAATACTTCCGTATTGGTATGCCGATACTAAAACGCCAATGGTGTCGATAATAATAACTTGTGCCGATGCAACTTCCTTTGCTGATGGTTGTGTGAAACGTATAGTGGGAACATTTATAAATTCAATAAATCGTTCAATTCGCTGCTGGTCAATTTCGTGGGGAGCAAGGATAAACTTTACTTTCCCTGGGTTCTTTTTTATGTAGGCGCCAATTATCTCCTCATCTTTGGGCCAGGTGCTGCCTGCAATAAGTACGGTTGAGTTTTTCGAAAACTCCTCAAGCAAAGGTAAATCGAGTGCGTTTTCAGCGGCTTCATACACTCGGTCGAAACGTGTATCGCCTGCCTCGGTTGCATTATCGAGCCTAATCTTTTGAAGTAGAATTAGCGATTGCCGGTTTTGAACAAAAATGTGATTAAAGTTCTTTAAAAATTTTCTATACCAAACTCCATACCACTTAAAGAAAACTTGCGAGGGTCGAAAAATTGCCGAAACAACGTAGGTTGGTATTTTGTTTCTGTTTAGCTGAGTTAAAAAATGGTACCAAAATTCGTACTTAACAAATACGGCAACTACAGGCCGAGCAATGGAGATAAATTTTTTTGCATTCTTCTTTGTGTCAAGCGGAAGGTAACTTACGTAGTCGGCTCCATTGTAGTTTTTCCTTATCTCATAGCCCGAAGGGGAGAAAAATGTTAGCAGTATTTTATGACCAGGATAGTGGTCGCGGTATGCTTCAATTAGTGGTCGCCCCTGCTCAAACTCACCCAGCGAGGCGCAGTGAAACCATGCCGTTGGATAATTTGGGCTAATCATTGACTCGAGGTTCTCGTCCCAATCTTCGCGCCCTTTTATCCAAAGTTTTGCCTTGGCGTTAAAGTTGGAAGCAACGGCTACAAGTAAGTAGTATAGCCTTATTGCCACATTGTAAAAGAATACCATCTAAGAATTAATTTTGATGTAAAAGTAAAACCATCTTTTCAAATTCGCAAAACAATAAGGGCAATCGCTAAAAGTAGAATATTGGATGAACAATTTATTCCTTATTATACATTGATTTCCCTGAATTTTTTACATATTTTTGCTTAAATAAAAATACTTTGCCTTGGAATTGAAAAGTGTATTCAAAGAAATCCTTTGGAAGAATAATTTTGCTAGCATTGCAGGACTAGGAAGTTTTGTATGCACCTATACACCAGCTAGGTTATCGCCAAATGGCGATCAGTTTATTCCTCCCTCACAAACAGTTAGCTTTGATACTTCAAGAACCTTTAACGACGAGGCTCTGGAAAGGTATCTACAGGATAAATTTGGGCTTAGGCCCAGTGAAGCCACCGAATTGGCCAACAATTTTGTTGAGAAAGTAAAAAACACACTCAATAAGGGAGAGGCAATTGTTTTCGATAACCTCGGGGAACTTTCGAGGGATCAAAAGGGCGGCCTTCTTTTTAAACCGGTTGACGAGCTAATTCTTGCCTCGTCAACATACGGGTTAAAAACGCTTACCCTAAACGAAAAGGTTGCTGTTGATGTAGCTTCAGCCAATACTAAAGTTTCAAAGAAAAGTAGTTTAAGGTTACTCTACGGAATTGCTGCCGCTGTTGTTATTGTTGGAATGTTCCTTTCGGTTGCCCTTATTTTCTTTTCCGATTTTTTAGTAACAAACGATAACCCACCCGAATTATTAAGTACGAAAACTCCTCCGAAGGTAGAACCAGCGAGCGAAGGGGTGAAAATGGAGCACGAAGAAATTGCTAGCGTTCAAGAGAAAGATAAACAGGAAAGTGTTGATGAGGACCACGTGGCTCAGTCGGTTAGTACAAAAAACGATAAAAAACAGGCGCTGTTCTACCAAGAAACTGAAAATACTACTCATAAGTATTTCTATATTATTTCGGGCAGCTATGGAAGTTTGGAGAATGCCGAGAAGCATTTTAATCAGCTATTATCAAAAGGATTTCGGCCAGAAATTATTCAGGGAAACGGCAGGTATCGGGTTGCTATGGTAAAATTTTCTGATCGAAATATTGCTTTACGTGAACTTGATCGAATTCGACAACAGAATCCAAGCAGCTCCTTTTGGCTTCTCGGGATTTAGGCTTATACCTAATTTTCATTTTACATGAGAACAGATTTTAAAGAAGCATTAATAAGGTTGCTGGTATTATCCTGTATCGTTTTGCTTATGGCAGCTGGGTGCAAAAGCAGAAGCAGTAAGGCTACAATAGAGGAAGAACTTACGGGTAATATCTCTATTTCTGGTGCCTTTGCCTTGTATCCAATTACAGTTCGCTGGGCCAGTGAGTTCAAGAAAATTCACCCTAAAGTACAATTTGATATTGCTGCTGGAGGTACAGAAACCGGAGTAAACGACGTTCTTTCCAACAAGGTGGATTTAGCTATGTTTTCAAGTGATTTTTCAGAAGAGAAACAAAAAAAATTAGCTGGTTTTGTTGTCGCTAAGGACGCAGTTCTTCCCACAATTTCAGCCGCAAATCCTTATATTGAAGAGATAAAGGGCAAGGGTTTTGATTTGCTAACCTTTCAAAAAATATTTGTTACAGGGGATTATAAAAGCTGGGACGAGGTTCTTAACCTGGAAGTCAAAAGGAAACTGAATGTTTACACTAGGACTGATGCCTGCGGTGCAGGCAGAATCTGGGCGAGTTATCTTGGCGCTCAACAGGACGATTTACTTGGCGCAAAAGTATTTGGTGATAACGGAATTGCTGATGCGCTAAGGGTTGATAAGTACGGCATTGGCTATAATAACTTAGCTTTTGTTTACAATTGGGAAACACAAAGTGCTTACGAAGGCTTGTACGTTGTTCCAATCGATTTAAACGGGAATGGAAAACTCGAAGAGCAAGAGTTATTTTATGATTCGCTTTGCAAAGTTGTTGAATCTATTGAAAATGGTACGTATCCTTCGCCTCCAGCAAGGGAATTATACTTAGTTTCAAACGGGAAACCAAAACGAAAGCTGGTTGTTGAATTTTTAAAATTCATTCTAACCGATGGACAAATAATTGTTAACAATACTGGCTACGTTGAAATTCCTTCCGATGTAATTGAAGCCCAACTTAACAGCTTGCAAAGTAACTAATGGTTAAAGTGGAGCAAGGTTCTTATTTCTAAAACGTTGTTCAAGGAAATTGTCTACGCCATAAAAAATTGTAACTCCAAGTAAAAGCAGCGATCCGTATTGAACCACGCTTTTAATGCTGCCATTAATATTAATTAAACTTGAGAAGTTCACTTGCTGAAAAAATTCCGACGGAATAAGGTAAATAACACCAATGAAGGCTGTCATTATCAATGATATTATTATCAGTATTGTAACCCACAAAGTATCGATATTCCCATTTAAAGGTTTTTTCTCAATGGCTGCCATAACGCTTCCAGTGAAGTTTGCAGGAGGTTCAACCATGCTCTCTTTAATCTGTTCGCCAAGCCATTTTTCAAACTCAGCATCAAATGCTTCCTGGTTGGAATTAAGTTCTTTATCCATGGTTTTTTGAGTTATAAGTTTGCTGCTTCGTGTTTAAGTAAATGTTCCAGCTTTTCCTTCAGTAGTTTTCTCGATCGATGTAGCTTCACCCTAACGTTTGCTTCGGTTAAGCCCACTACGGAAGCAATCTCTGCGGTAGGCATCTCCTCAATGTAAAAAAGCGACACTATTGCAGCTTCATCGGAGGGTAAACTTTCTATCGCTTTGGTAACGTATGTTTTCCTGTCGGAATGTTCAGAAAGAAAAACGGGTTGTTGGTGCTGCAATTTATCATGCTCAATCCTTCCTTCGAACTCAACCGTGGGCATATTTCTACGTTTGTAGGTTATGCATGTATTGTAACAAATTCTGTAAAGCCAGCTCGAGAACTGGCAATCGGCACGAAATCCCTTAATGTTTCGAATAGCTTTTACAAAGCTATCCTGCGAAGCCTCTTCAGCGTCGTGATAATTACCAAGAATCCGGTAAGCGAGGTTGAAAACCATTCCTTTATACCGGTTCACAATTTCTGCAATGGCTTCGGAATGGTTCTCTTTCGCTAACCTAACTAGCTCGTCAATGGTATGTTTACTCTCCGCTTCGTTTAGCATTCTTCCTCTCAATTATGTAGAAAGCCAACAGACCCAGCCCACCAAACAGGAAAATCATGCTGATGTAGGCAGCCCCTTCATCAATTTGAGTGAAATGGTCGAGCAGCGAACCTGCAAAAATTCCTAGCGCCAACCCGGTAAGAAACAGACCGTACTTCAATGCGCTTGAGGCATAGGTTGAGGGTTTACGTAGAAAGATCGATGGATCAACTCCTCGTTCAATCATGGTCATGCGCTCGCGATGACGTTGCCTGAATATGAAGTAAAAAACTCCAAACACCAAGCTGTGACTAAAAATTATTGCAATGGCTGCAACAAAAACTTCTCCTCCTTGCATAATGATAAAATTAATTGGTTTACGGAAATTAGACTCAGCCTTTTAATAGAATGTTACAGATTTTTCCATTTTTAAATAAAAAAAGGGGAAGTTTTATACCTTCCCCTTCATGGTTAACTTAAAAAAGTATCTTTAATCGTCGTCACCCGTTTGGTGGTTCCCGGGAATTACACCGCGAATAATTCCTCTCTTGGACGATTTAATGAAGGTTAGAATTTGGTCGCGTTCAAGCGATTGGGGCAAGTTATTTTCAATTTCAAAAATTGCCTGTGTAACATTCAACCCCCTATTATATAAGGTACGATAAATTTCTTGTATTTCGGCAACCTTCTGCGGATCAAAGTTTCTGCGGCGTAAACCTATGGTGTTTAAACCAACATAGGAAATAGGATCTCTTCCCGCCTTAGCGTATGGAGGAACATCCTTGTTTATTTTTGAGCCGCCCTGAATCATCACGTGCGCACCAATTTTTTCGAACTGGTGAACCAGGCAGCCTCCCGAAAGAATGGCAAATTCCTCAATTTCTACCTCTCCGGCAAGCTGAACAGCATTTCCAAGAATTACGTTATTCCCAATAACGCAATCGTGAGCCACATGAACGTATGCCATAAGTAGGCAGTTGCTACCAATTGTGGTGGTCCCTTTCGATGAGGTTCCTCTGTTAACGGTAACGCACTCGCGCAGAACGGTGTTATCGCCAATTTCAGCAAAAGTAACTTCACCTCTAAACTTCAAGTCCTGTGGAATGGCCGAAACGACAGCACTAGGGAAAATCTTGCAGTTTTTTCCAATTCTAGCACCATCAAGTATTGTGGAGTTTGGCCCAACCCAAGTGCGGTCGCCAATAACAACATCCTTGGCAATGTATGCAAAGGGTTCAATCACAACGTCAACACCAATTTTTGCGTCGGGATGAATGTATGCTAAGGGATGTATCATGCTTACTTAACTTTTGTAATTTGCGCTAAAAGTTCTCCTTCCATTACCAGCTGATCGCCAACAAACGCCTGCCCAAACATGTTCGCAATTCCCCTGCGTATTGGCTCAAGAAGTTGAAGCTGGAAAATAAGTGTGTCGCCGGGAATAACTTTCCGTTTAAATTTAACTTTATCAATCTTCAGGAAGTAGGTTATGTAGTTTTCGGGATCGGGGACGGTGTTAAGTACAAATATTCCACCAACCTGTGCCATAGCTTCAACCTGAAGAACGCCGGGCATTACAGGTTCGTTGGGGAAATGCCCAACGAAGAAATCTTCGTTCATGGTAACATTCTTTAAACCTACAACCGACGAGTGATCCATGTACAGAATCTTATCGATTAGCAGAAACGGAGGACGGTGTGGTAAAATATCGCGAATCTGTAGAATGTTAAGCAGCGGAGGCTGGTTAATATCGTAGGTTGGAACGCTTGGTTTCATGGCCTCTTTGCGAGCCATTTTGCGAATAATTTTTGCAAACTCGGTGTTTGCGTAATGTCCTGGGCGTTTTGCAATTACCTTGCCTTTAATTCTTCTTCCAACCAGCGCTAAGTCGCCAATAAGGTCGAGCAGCTTGTGACGTGCAGGTTCGTTCGAAAAATGCAGGTCGATGTTATTGAGAATTCCTTCGGGCTTTACGTGTACTCTGGGTTTGTTGAATAAATCAGCAATTCTGTCGAGTTCTTCCTGAGGAACCTCATTTTCCATAATTACAATGGCATTTTGTAAGTCGCCTCCCTTAATAAGGTTGTTTTTGAGAAGAACCTCAAGCTCGTGAAAGAAAACGAAAGTACGGCAGAGAGAAACTTGTTCTTCAAATTCTCCAAAGTTCGATAGCTGAGCGTACTGATTTCCTAGTACTCTCGAATTGTAATCGATTAAAACATCAACGCTGAAAGAATCGTCGGGAAAAGCCGCTATTTCAATACCGTTGGTTGGGTCGGAGTATACCAGCTTCTCTTTTATTACGTAGAAACCTCGTTCGGCATTTTGTTTTACAACGCCAACTTTCTTTAATGCTTCAACAAAAAATTTGGAGCTACCATCCATAATCGGAATCTCTGGGCCGTTAACTTTTAGCAGTGCGTTATCAATCCCAAGACCGATTAACGCAGCCAGCACATGTTCAACGGTGCTAATTTTCACTCCGTTCTGTTCAAGGGTAGTTCCTCGTGAGGTGTCCACTACATAATCGGCAACTGCTTCAATGGTTGGTTGGTTGGCAACATCGGTGCGTTGAAAAACAAAACCTGTGTTTTCCTCGGCCGGACAAATGGTAAGATTCACATCAACTCCAGTATGAAGGCCTTTCCCTTTTATTGTAACCTCTTTCTGTATGGTTCTTTGCTTCTCAGACATAATTATTTAGGGTAATTAGTTATTTTAACTTATTTATTTTTTTTTTATTGTTTACGCTGGATCCTCTTCCAAAAATTTTTTCTTAAGGTTGTCCACATCCATTCGTAACTCTGGAAGATATTTGAATACCACAAATGATCTGCTAAATTTCTTGGAATTCATTGCTGGCGAGCCAATCAAAACTTCGTTGGGTGTTTTTATATGGTTAGAAACGCCAGTTTGTGCCGAGAGTTTAACGCCATCGGCAATAACTAGGTGACCAGCAACGCCAACCTGCCCGCCAAACATGCAGTTTTTGCCAATTTTTGTTGAACCAGCAATTCCTGTTAGTGCTGCAATTACTGTGTTTTCCCCAATTTCAACATTGTGGGCAATTTGTATCAGGTTGTCAATTTTTACTCCTTTTCGAATTATTGTTGAACCCATGGTGGCTCTGTCAATGGTAGTGTTGGCTCCAATTTCAACGTTATCTTCAATTATTACGTTTCCTAGCTGTGGAATTTTTTGGTAGGTGCCATCGGGTTGTGGGGCAAAGCCAAAACCATCGGAGCCAATAACGGCACCTGCGTGAACAAAACAGTTGTTCCCAAGTATACAGTCGCTGTATATTTTTACTCCTGAATAAAGTGAAGTGTTGTTGCCAATCTTTACGTTGTCGGCAACGTGAGTATGCGAATGAATTTTAACCCTATCGCCAAGTTCAACGTTTTCGCCAATGTACACAAAGGCTCCAATGTAAACATCGTTTCCAATTTTGGCGGAGGGTTCAATAATTGCTTGCGGATGAATTCCAACCTTCTCTTTCTGCGCAGCAGAAACCAAACTTAAAAGCTTTGCGAACGATTCGTAGGCGTTGGGAACCCTTATTAGCGTGGCGCTAACCGGTTTCTCAATTTCAAAATTGTTGTTTATTAGAACTATCGACGATTCGGTTGTGTATAGGTACTTGGAGTATTTGGGGTTCGACAGGAAAGAGAGGGCACCTGGCTTCCCTTCTTCAATTTTTGCAATGTCGTTAACTTTTATATCTGGATTTCCTTCAATGGTTCCCTGTAGAAAATCAGCAATGGTTTTTGCTGTAAACTCCATGTTAATATTCTATTAAATTTTGCACAAAACTAGCTAATTAATATAAAACTACTTAACGGACTTTGGATAACAAAGAAAATATTTTCGGATTTCCTTCGATAGTATGTTTGAACTTAGCATATCCGAAGCTTCTGTAATGTCAACAGTTTTTCCTGAATTGTATAGAATTTTTATCGAATCGTCGGTTACCTCGTATGCATTATTCGACACTGAATCGGAAAACACAAAAAACCTGCCATTGTTTGAAAGTTCGGGGTGAATTTTGCTGAAACTATTCGTTTTTTCTTCAATGTAGCTTTCAGGGAAAGGCTTGCTGCTTAGCTCCAGGCGGAAAAGTTTTCGTAAAACTATCATTTTCGATAGGGTCGATAGCACCCCGTCGGGGTGATTTGTCCACGATTTGGCCGCTACCATTATGTCCGAATCATCAAGATTGGCAAAATGCTCAAGCGGTTTGTTTGGCCGATCATCGGTTAACCCTCGCTCAAAATCAGCTTTCGAAATTGGATTCTCCAGAAAAAATTGCAACGAAGGGGTACAAAATAAATTCTGATTGTTGAGCGCTAGCTCACGGGCTCGTTGTAGGAGCCTAATTAACGTTTGCTCTGCCGCAACAACCGTTTTATGAAGGTAAACCTGCCAGTACATCAACCTGCGGGCAATTAAAAATTTTTCAATGGAGTATATTCCTTTAGCTTCAACTACTAGCTCATCGTCTACAACGTTAAGCATTTTTATAATTCTTTCGCTGCCAATTGTGCCTTCGGTTACACCGGTGAAGAAACTGTCGCGTCGCAGGTAATCCATCCTGTCCATGTCGAGCTGGCTCGATACCAGCTGGTGCAAAAAGTTCTTATGGTAGGTTCCTTCAAAAATCTTAATGGCAAGCGAAAGTTTCCCGTTCAACTGCCGGTTTAGTTCCTCCATAAAGCACCGGCTAATAATTTCGTGATTAACGCCTTGAACAATGCTGTACTCAAGCGAATGCGAAAAGGGGCCGTGGCCAATATCGTGAAGCAGAATTGCGATTGAAGCGCCCTCGGCTTCTTCGTCAGAAATATCAAGCCCTTTTGCCCTAAGTACGCTTATGGCTGTTTCCATTAGGTACATAGCACCAATTGCATGTTGAAACCGAGTGTGGTTTGCTCCCGGATACACCAAGTAGGTAAGCCCCAGCTGGCGAATATGTCGTAAGCGCTGGAAGTATTGATGCTCAATTATATCGAAGCAAACCGGATAGGAAATATTTATAAACCCATGTACAGGGTCGTTTACAATCTTTTTCTTGTTAGTTTCAGGCATTTATGATTAGGTTGTTAGGTAAATCACGAAAAATATTAGCACCCAAAATTATGCTTAATAATCAGTATATCAAATCAAAACATGCTATTTTTTGTTTTTTATCGCTTATTAATAGTGTGTTTTAGTGGGAAGTTAACGTTTTTTTAACGCTTTTATTTGTCAAAAAAATATTTATTTACTTATAATTCAGCGAAATGTTTTGTATAAAATATATTTTTTTTATACTTTTGCCCCGTCATACCGCTAGCGTGCCAGGGGACCTGAGTCCCCTGTTTTGCTATAAAAAAGTGAAGAATGATTGACAGGCAACTTATTGAACAGGTAGTAACGAGTAGTTTAAACGACAGCGAGTTTGTTGTTGATATTACAGTTTCTTCTTCAAATAAAATAATGGTAACAATCGACAGCGATTCTGGCATTACCATCGATCGTTGCGTGTTGGTTAGCCGCGCCATTGAGAAGGAACTCGACAGAGAAAAGGACGACTTTGAGTTAGAGGTTGCCTCAGCAGGTTTGTCGGAGCCAATGAAGTTGCCTCGTCAATACAAAAAAAATATTGGTCGCATAGTTAGTGTGGTTACCCTTAATGGAGAAAAATTTACAGGGAAACTTATTGATGCTAATGACCAGCAATTTTGCATAGAGTTTGAGGAAAAGGTACTAGTGGAAGGGAAAAAACGCAAGCAACTTGTAACAAAAAATGTTGATTTGTTGTACACCGATGTAAAATCAACAAAAATTGAAGTAATATTCCGTTAGGATACAATATAAATAGTAGTTTAAAAAATGGAAAACCTAAACTTAATTGACACTTTTTCTGAGTTTAAGGAGCTCAAAAACATCGACCGGCCTACAATGATGAGCGTTCTTGAGGACGTATTCCGTAACATGCTCATTAAAATGTATGGTTCCGACGATAATTACGATATTATTATTAATATCGATAAGGGCGACTTCGAAATTTGGCGTAACCGTGAGGTTGTTGAGGACGGCCAGGTAGAGGATCCCAACAGGCAAATATCCCTCACAGAAGCAAAGCGCATCGACGATGATTATGAGGTGGGCGAAGAGGTAACCGATGAGTTTAAACTTGAAGATTTCGGTCGTAGGGCTATTCTTGCCCTTAGGCAAAACCTAACCGCACGAATTCTCGAACTCGAAAAAAATAACATCTACTCAAAATATAAGGATAGGATTGGCGATATCATAACTGGTGAAGTTTACCAGGTTTGGAAAAAAGAAATTCTGGTTCTCGACGACGAGGGCAACGAGCTACTGCTTCCAAAAATTGAACAAATCCCTTCCGATTTTTTCCGAAAGGGCGATACCCTTAGAGCCGTAGTTGTTCGTGTTGAAATGAGGAATAACACACCGTTAATTATCCTTTCGCGTACATCACCGGTTTTCCTCGAGCGTCTCTTTGAGCTGGAAGTACCCGAAATTTTCGATGGGCTAATAACCATAAAAAAGATTGTTCGTGTACCTGGCGAACGCGCCAAGGTTGCCGTTGAATCGTACGACGAGAGGGTTGACCCCGTTGGAGCCTGCGTTGGAATGAAGGGAAGCCGAATTCACGGCATCGTTCGTGAGCTACGCAACGAGAACATCGATGTTATTAACTTTACAAATAACACTCAGCTTTATATCACACGGTCACTGAGCCCCGCAAAAATTACAGCCATTAAAATTGATGAGCCAAACAAACGAGCCGAAGTTTACCTGCAACCCAACGAGGTTTCGCTGGCAATTGGTAAGGGAGGTTTCAATATTAAGTTGGCTAGCCAACTTACTGGTTACGAAATTGATGTGTTCCGTGAAGCAGATACCGAGGACGAGGAAGATGTGAACCTCGATGAATTTGTTGATGAAATCGATAGCTGGGTTATCGATACGCTCAAAGGAATTGGTTGCGATACCGCAAAGAGTGTTCTCGAAATACCTTACAAAGAGCTGCTTAAACGCACCGATCTTGAGGAGGAAACTGTAAAAGAAGTATTAAGAATTCTTAAATCAGAATTCGAATAGTACAGGGCTACTGTACCCAAAATTTTTTAAATAAAACTCGAACAGCCTGGTATGACAAACGCCGAGAAAGCAATTAGGTTAAGCAAGTTAGCAAGGGAATTGAACGTAGGAATCTCAACGTTGGTTGATTTTTTACACAAAAAGGGACATAAAGTTGACAATAATCCCAACGCTAAAGTCGATGCCGATCTGCACGAAATTCTGTTAAAAGAGTTTGGTGCCGATATTAGCATCAAGCAGGAATCGCAGAAGCTTAGCTTAAAAAACCTTCGCGACAAGAAAGAATCGTTATCCATTGATGATATTGAACAATCAGAGGAATTTTCTGATGAGGAAGTAGAAGATAACGAGCGCGAACTTATTGTTAAAAAATCAACTCCCGAGCGGGAAACATTTGATACTCCCAAACCTAAAATTGATTTAAAGGTTACCGGGAAAATCGACCTCGATTCGGTTTCAGGCAAAAAAGCTGAGAAAAAACAGTTGCCTGAAGAGCCAAAGGAGGAAATTTCTGCCTCTGAAAAGAAGAAGGTTGAAAAAGAATTGGATGAAAAGGCCCAAAAAGTTAAAGAGTCAAAGAAAATAGAACACATCCAAACGGTTGTTGATAAAATTGAACAACCTAAGGTGTTGGGCAAGGTTGAACTAGAGGCTGAGAAAAAGTCGCCGAAAAAGGTGGTGAAGAAGAAAGGTGATAAAGAGAGGGAAAATGTTCAACCCGAATCTGTAAAACAGGAAAAACCAGAGGTAGCAGCGGAAGAAAAATCTGTAGAAGCCCCAAAGGAACAAGCTACAAAACAAGCACCTAAACCCGAACAGGAAGTTTATCGTTCAGAAATTGAAAAACTTTCAGGCCCTACTGTTGTTGGGAAAATCGACCTTTCAAATATCGAATCGAAGAAGAAACCCGTTGCCTCATCGGCAGATAATAACAAATCGAAGAAGAAGCGTAGGAAGAGAATTCGTAAGGACGAGAAAGTTAACGTTCCTACTGGAGGTAATAGAACCGAATCAGGACAACCGAAACCGCCTACCGGAGGAAGCCAAATTTCAAAACGAGGCACCAGCAAGAAGAAAAAGCAGCTTCGCCAGGAGGTTAGCGAAGAGGATGTTCAAAAACAAATAAAGGAAACTCTCGCTCGCCTTACTGCAAAGGGAGGAAAATCCAAAGGATCGAAGTATCGTAGAGAGAAAAGGGATCTTGTAAGCGCTCGCCACATGGAGGAGATGGAACGCCAAGAGCAGGAGAAGAGCGTTTTAAAGGTTACCGAATTCGTTTCGGTAAGCGAACTGGCCAGTATGATGGATGTTCCCGCCGTTGACGTAATTGAGGTTTGCATGAACCTTGGTCTTATGGTTTCCATTAACCAACGACTCGATGCTGAAACCATGGCAATGGTTGCCGACGAGTTTAGCTATAAGGTTGAGTTCGTTACAGCCGATTTGCAGGAATCAATTGGGGTTGAAGAGGATAAGCCAGAAGATTTGCTCCCTCGCCCACCAATTGTAACCGTTATGGGACACGTTGACCACGGAAAAACGTCGCTGCTCGACTTTGTTCGTCGTGCCAACGTAATTGCCGGCGAAGCCGGAGGTATTACCCAGCACATTGGAGCTTACAGCGTTCAACTTGATGATGGTAGGCAAATCACCTTCCTCGATACTCCTGGACACGAGGCGTTTACCGCCATGCGTGCCCGTGGGGCAAAAGTTACCGACGTAGCAATTATTGTGGTTGCTGCTGACGATAACGTTATGCCACAAACCGTTGAGGCTATTAACCACGCCAGCGCAGCGGGTGTTCCAATAGTTTTTGCAATCAACAAAATTGATAAACCCGGTGCAAATCCTGAGAAAATTAAGGAGGAGCTGGCCAATATGAACTATTTGGTTGAAGACTGGGGTGGAAAATACCAGAGCCAGGATATTTCGGCAAAGCAAGGTTTAAATATTGATAAATTACTCGAAAAGGTTCTTCTTGAGGCAGAGATGCTCGACCTAAAGGCAAATCCAAACAAGAAGGCACTGGGAACAATTATTGAATCGTCGCTTGATAAGGGACGAGGATATTCTGCAACGGTTCTCATTGAAGCGGGAACCCTTAGTCAGGGCGATATAATGATAGCCGGCACACACTTCGGTCACGTTAAAGCTATGTTCAACGAACGTGGTAAACGCATAACGGAGGCTGGCCCTGCTACTCCTGTTCAGGTTGTTGGCCTAAACGGTGCACCGTTAGCAGGCGACTACTTCAATATTATGGATTCCGACAAGGAAGCCAAAGAGATTGCAAACAAACGTGAGCAGCTACAGCGTATGCAGGGGCTTAGAGCACAGAAACATATTACGCTCGATGAAATTGGTCGCCGTATTGCTATTGGAAACTTCCAGGAATTGAACATTATCCTTAAGGGCGATGTAGACGGATCCATTGAGGCGCTTTCCGATTCATTGCAAAAGCTTTCAACCGAACAAATTCAGGTTAACGTAATCCATAAGGCAGTAGGTCAAATCTCTGAATCCGACATTCTGCTTGCAGCAGCATCAAATGCCATTGTGGTTGGATTCCAGGTTCGTCCTTCAGTTAGCGCACGCAAGCTGGCCGAGAAGGAGCAAATCGACATTCGTCTATACTCAATTATATACGATGCAATTAATGAAGTGAAGGCTGCCATGGAAGGGATGCTTTCACCAGAGCTCAAGGAGGAGGTTCTTGGTACTGCCGAGGTGCTTGAAACCTTCAAAATTACCAAAGTTGGAACAGTTGCTGGATGTATTGTTCGCGAAGGGAAAATCCTTCGGAATGCGAAATGTCGCTTAATTCGCGATGGGATTGTGGTTTACACTGGCGATTTAGGTTCTCTGAAACGTTTCAAGGAGGATGCAAGAGAGGTTGCCAACGGCTTTGAGTGCGGGTTAAACATCAACAACTTCAACGACATTAAGGTTGGCGATATTATCGAATCGTTCCAGGAGGTTGAGGTGAAAAGGAAACTTTAGAACTCTTTTGTTAAGAAAAAGATAAAAAGGAACTTAGGTTCCTTTTTTTATGGGTAGTTAATCCATTTAGTTGATGAGCGGTAAACTCCAAAATGCCCGTAGCCACCATTAATAGTATTATTAACATAGCTTGGCTCCATGTAGAAGTTCCTCAGCGTTGCCGATTGTTCTCTTACTGACCAGTAAAAGTTAAAGGTCTCTTTCGGAATTGAGAAAAGGGTTACCTTGATGTCAATGGGCTTTGGGTGGTTTATATCGCCTTCGAGGTTTACCTTTACCATTTTATTTGTGCTCGACCCTTGAAAAAGATTATCATCAAAAGTGGAGTAGGGTGAGAAAACTTCATAATCGAAAAAATCATCAGCTAACTCTCCATCTACATACCTTTCTATACCTAGAGCGTAAAAGTTATCTTCAATAGGATCGGTAAAGAAAACGATTAAATTTACAGTTAAAGGATCAGACGCAATGGGACTAACCTGCAAACTATCAATCTCAACAAGTTTAGGAAAACTTATGGGTACTGATGTTGCCTCAACTAAACCATCAGCTTTTACCTTAACAGAGTAACTATTTTCGGTATTCGGAGTAAATGCTGCCGATTCCTCCAAAATATAGAGGTAATCGCTTTTTTTGATCAATTTACCAATAAAAACATCATTTTCAAAGAATGACACATCACAGCCAGTAAGGCTATCTGATTCAGATGAAAGCGGATGTGTAGTTTTGGAAAGGTAAATTGGATGTAGTTCGCTTTCGCTAACCATTCCTAAAACCACAATTTTACTACCATCAAAAGGCATATCGACTTCAACAGTTTTAGTTATCTCACAGCGTGTAAGCAGAATGCTGAAAAGAATTAGCAAAATTATATTTCGGATTGTTACCATTTGATCTAAAATTTGTAGGTTATATTTAACGATGGTAGAATTGGGAAAAGAGCCACTGATTTTAGAACGTTCTTGGAGCTAATAATATTCCCATTACTATCAACAACCTCCTTAGTGTCGAACTCGTACCCGTA
>CAZLXF010000035.1:0-18976 GCA_964563065.1 uncultured Rikenellaceae bacterium
AGGTTGTTATACTTTGTAAATAGCCTGTCCTTCTTAATTAGCTTTTCAATGTAAAGCCAGAACTCTTTTCTTAATCCGGAAGGATCATTTTCAAAACTTTTCAGAAAGTTTATGATTGCTTCCCTGTTCACCTCGCCAGTTTGTGGATTACCAAACTGCTGAACTATAATTGGGTGCAGGTTATTACCCTGTACCATATCGAAAAGTTCATCAGGAGTAATGGATATTCCAATCTTATCGTAGTTCTTTTCAAGAACATTCTCCTGAACTATTTCTTTCCAAATTTCTTCGCGGATACGCTCGGCTGTTTGCTCATCAATAGTATTTTGACCTGAAAGAGCCTTGTTTAACTCAGTAACATAATCAACTCTTTCCTGGTATACCTGGTACGGAATTGATTTCCCAGAAATCTCTGCAATTTCAAATTGGTTATTGTTAAAAAGAGAACCTCCAGAACCCAGGAAGTCGCTTAAAATAAATGAAAGGAGGGCAAGCCCAATAACTACTGCCACCAACGTACCAGCACGATTTCTTAATTTCTCTAGTGTAGCCATGTAACTTATAGGTTTAGTTCAATGTATATGTTTTATTTTGAAGGCACGAATATAGCTATTTTGTATTTTGGTTTTACCTAAACAGCAAAATTTTAGCATAATCTTTTAAGAAATTAGCCTTTTTGACCAACCTTCGCGATTAATGTTTGCTAAAATTTATGGAAGGAGCGAAAAATGTATCAGATCAATACGCGTTCCATCCATTTTGGCAATTTTTATTCTGAAGTTGCTTAGCGTAATTACCTCATGCAAATTCGGAATGCTTTGATGAACCGAAAGAACGTAACCTGCAAGGGTATCGTACTCGTCCGATTCGGGAATTCCGAGTTTGTACTTATCGTTCAGGTAGTCAACCTCGAGCCTGCCCGAAAGAATATACTCATTTTCGCTCAGCTGCTTCTCAACCAAATCGCTCAAATCGTGCTCGTCGTCAATTTCCCCAATAATCTCTTCAATAATATCCTCAATGGTAACTAGGCCGGCCGTTCCTCCAAACTCGTCAACAACTATAGCAATGCTTTTGTGTTCTTTAATAAAACGAGTAAGAAGCTTATTAGCGCGCATTGTTTCGGGCACAAAATCAATTTTTATAAGCTTCGACTTTATGCTTTGTGGCTTTTTGAACAAATCCTTACTGTTCACGTAACCAATAATGTTATCAACATTTTCCTGGTATACCGGCAAGCGGGAGTAGTTTGTTTCAATAAACATCTCAAGGAGCTCAGGAATCGAATCGTTCACATCAATAGCTTCAATATCGGTTCGAGGAATCATACAATCCCTAACCTTTATCTCACTAAAGTCCAATGCATTTTGAAAAAACTGGATATCCTTATCGTTTTTCACCTCATCGTTGTCCGATGCATGAACCTCCCCAACAAAATGGTCGAGATCGATTTTGCCAAAAATATACTTCTCCTCACCATAGCTAACTGAAAGTCGCAAAATTCTTCGGATTATTCCCATGGAAACCCAAGTGGCCACTTTGCTTACCGGATAAAAAACCACGTAAAAAAACAACATGGGTAAACTAAAAAAAATCAGGAAACCGTTAGGGCGCAATCTGAAAAGCGATTTGGGAAGGAATTCGGCGGTAACTAATATAATAATTGTAGAAACCAGAGTTTGGGTAAGCAGCAACCCAAATTCTCCTGTAATGTAAGGGGAAAGTTTGGGTTCAAGCAGTTTAGCTATTTCAATACCATATACAACTAAAGCAATATTATTACCAACAAGCATTGTTGCAATATACTGCCCCGGGTTTTTGGTAAAAATTTGAATTATTTTCGATGAGAAGGTTCCCTTTTTCCTGTTTAGCTCAATTCGAAGTTTATTGGCCGATACGAAAGCGATCTCCATTCCTGAAAACAGGGCAGAGAAAAGAATTGAAACTCCAATAATCACTAGACTTGAGTCCATTCTATTGCGGTTGGTTCTTTTCCTGGTGTTTACGCCTAAACCGTCGAAGTGCAAACATTAACAATGCTGCAGCTGAAAGCAAAAAGAACATGTAACTTTTTGAAAACCCAACCTCAAGGCCAGAGTAAATACCTATTCCTAGACAAACTGCCGAAAGCACAAGCCAAATTGCTTCCATTATTTTCGATGAGTTCAACATCTTCCTGTTTTGGGTTTTAAAGATAGAGTATTTTTTGTGAAGAACCTTAAAAAAAGCAAGGCAATTTGCAACGGTAAATACCAACAAACCTTAACCAACAGTTGATTAATCGCTCTCGTTTATGTAGTACGAACCTGTTGGTTTCAGAATAATCCAATCGTTAAACATTTCGTCCGATTCGAATCCCTCACCGAAGGTAACACCATCCTCGGTAGTAATTTTCACCATATCGTGGGAGTAGATAGTTTTCTTCTTCTCGTCCCAGAAAAGTTGCTCGGTATTTAGTATTTCACCCTTTTTGTTCATGGCAACTACGTTGTATCGGGCATTCCACAATTCCTTGTCCACGTAGTAAATAGCGTAATTTGCAGTAATTTGTGATTCAACAGCAAGAGAATCGTTGAAGTTAAAAACTGTTATACCATCGGGGAACTCGGTATAGGGTTCCTCTGCGTTAGGATATGAGTTTGTGGTTGGAGCAATTACCTTAATTTTTAGTTTGCCCTGCTCGGTATACAAAATCTCAGAGTTTCGAGCCGTTAAATCGGGCGAATTCTCCTCGTCGGAAAGTGATTTTATTTTTTCTAAATCGGTTTTGCACGAAACAATCAACAAAGTCCCCGCAATTGCGAGGACAATGTGATGTATAAATATTTTGATTGTAGTTTTTCGTAAAGTACCCACTGCAACTTTTTTTAAGGCTTAGCCCGAATAACAGTTTGTTCGCCAATCCAACAACCAACCGTGTAGGTGTCGCCTGGCTTAAGATCCTGAAAGAATATTTCGTTGCTAGCAGGAAAATACTGTGAGTAGGTTTCAATCATCTTGTTGCAGTCATCAGCAAGGCTTGGATCAATCTGCTTTGCCTTGGCAAACATATCAACTGCAGCCCAGAAAACGGTTTTCTTTGCAAAATCGTCGCCACCACAATTCTTCTCGCCTGCGTAAAGGTGACCAATATGAATGTAAGCGTGGCCTAAACCTGGGTTTGTTTTAACAGCCTGTAATGCCAGACTTCTTGATTGCTCGGGGTTGTTAAATTCCCTGCTAACAATTTGAGCATACTCAAGTAAGTAAACCGATTTTTTAACTGTATCAGACTCTATATTAATAGCTTCCTTGTAGTAACTTTCTGATTTTTTAAATTCTCCAAGATTGCTAAAAATTTTTGCCAAATCGTACGCAAGGTCAGCTGATGGTTCGTTTTCAAAAACTACCTCACCGGTTTTCCTGTATAAAGTTAGGTTACTACACTTATTTGCACTAAGCAAATTGAAAGTCTTTTTCGCCAGTTCAAAATCTGTTGGATTCGCCTCAACCCTTGGCCCAAATATTGCGGTTAGGTTTTCACAGTTTGCAACTCCAGCACCGGAGAATAGTGCATCAACATTCTCTTTAACCTGCGCAACTATTTCATCAGAACCCGATGCAATTTGAATATCAAGATAATCGGCAAGCAATGAGTAAGTTTCAATAACCTTATCGGCTGCTATTTTTTGGTTATCGTACATCTCTTTTGTAACAACCATATACGTGTATATTGTGGAAGAGTTCGATTTATCCTTATCAACTTCAATCGATTCGGCTAGGTAACCGTAAGCTTCTTCGTACCTGAGGGGATCTATTGAATATAGGTCGACACCTTTCTGCCCAACTAATGAACCCTTGGAGTTGTAGTACTGCATTCTCATGTCGTAAACCATAAGCAACGAGTCAAGAAGTTCCGTTTTACGTGCAGGATTGGTCTCCTTCTCTATCCAATACTTAAGCATTTTGGCTCCTCGAATGTAAGTATTCTGCGAAGCAGCCGGACAAATAGAAAGAACCTTTTGCCAATGTTTTTTTGCATCGTCGTAGTTACCCTGTCCGTAGTATTCTCCATACAACGAAATGTTAATTGCACAATCCTTACGAGTTTCCTCATCGGGACCATACTTTGGGTTAGTTAAATACGCTTGTGCAAAACTGCTTAAACTTAATGCTAGAAGCAGAGTAACTGATGCAATTGCCTTGTAAATAATTGTTTTCATTGCTCTGTGTTTTATTTTCAAAATTAGTTAAATTTTCGTTTTATAAACCAATAGTCGTAAAATGTTACCCCTAAAGTTACTATCCCATAGTTTTCAAGTATCAATCCGTCGTTAGTTGTTCCTCGTTTACCAAGTTCGAACGCAATGTTAAACGATGTGTTGGTACGCTTGAATGGTAAACCTACTCCAAAACTTATGCCATAATCCATTATTGTATTTCCACGTAGCTTTAAATACGAATCGGTAACGTGAAAACCTGCACGGTAACTGATACGCTTCGCGTAACTTTTTAAATCGTTTCTGTTGGGAGTGTACTCGGTTCCAACTCTTATGGTTTGGCTGCGTTTCAGTGAGTCGGAAACATCGAGGAATAATGCTTTCGACCAGTCCTGCGATGAATAATCAGCACCTAACATTAACATATTTTTGTAGGATAAGGTAAAGCCACCGCTAATATTAGCTGGGAAATCGATGGAACTTTTCTCATCCTCATGCTCATAAAATACTTCCGAGTAGCCACCTTGCTGCAATGTTACTGTTGTGGCGCGCTTTGCTCCAACTGCTGTTTCATTGTCGAGGGTTGCGCCAAGTACAAGCCTAAAATCTTTATCCTCACCAAAGAAGGCTTCGTACTGAGCACCAAAACTAAATGCAATACCCCTAACCACAATGCTGCTAGTATTGAGGGTACTTAAATATAAACTTGTTGAAGGGAAAAGCACATCGGTATTGTACTCAAGAGAACCAAACAGGTACGACATGTTGGTACCAACCGAAAACCCTTTAAAAGGTTCGAAAGCTGCTCCA
The DNA here is from genome assembly GCA_964563065.1 of uncultured Rikenellaceae bacterium. Lineage (GTDB taxonomy): Bacteria > Bacteroidota > Bacteroidia > Bacteroidales > Tenuifilaceae > DAOSWM01. Next base: position 5,010 of record CAZLXF010000035.1, read on the forward strand.
AAGTATGCCTGTGTAATTCCTCCCTCACCAACATGGTAATACTTTATTGCTCCAATTGAACTCAGTAAATAAGGATCAGTTTCGTAGTGCCTAATTCTGTAGCCTACATGGCTGAACGGCTGAATTCCAAGACTGGCTCCAATTTTTTTGGTAATTGGAAACTGAATGGCCAAATGGTTAATATTTGCCATTGTATTGTAACTACTCTCGTTAGCCGATGCGTAGTTCACTCCACTTGCGTCCATACCAAAATCGAAAATGAACGACATTGTATCCTGTTTCGAGTAAGAAGCCGGATTCAAGAAGTTTATTTGTGTTCCACTCCTAATTCCCTGCGATAAGCCCCCTAGGGAAATAGTGTTGGCGTAGCCACGGGTTCTTACTTCTCCAATTCCATAGCGCGAATAGGGAGAGTATGTGGTTAAGTTTTGAGAGAAAGATGTAAGCGTTAATACTGAAAACGCAAGGGCTAAAACCGACTGTTTGTAGTTACGCATTATAGTTTAAAATTCGATTTAATCCTAATATCAAAATATTAGGGTGCACAAAGATGCTATTTTTTAATTTTTTTTCAAAAAAAAATGAATCCCCTCCGGTAAAAACAACCACCAAATCGGGATGATTCTCCTTTATTGCAGAAATGTAGCCGTCGACCTCGTTTACAACACCATTTAGAACTCCTGCTAGTATTGAGGTTTCGGTTGAGTCGCCAACCATAGGGTATTCATTGCGAAACTCCACCTCGGGCAACTTGGAGGTAAAGTGAGACAACGATTTAAACCGAAGCGAAATTCCTGGTGAAATGGCTCCGCCAATGTACTCTCCATTTTTACTAACAAAATCGTAGGTTATGGCAGTTCCACTATCGATACAAAGCACGTTTGTATTTGGGTAAAGTTCGTTCACTCCCACAGCTGCAGCCAACCTATCAACACCTAACGTTTTTGGTGTTGTATAACAGTTTTTTAGGGGAATAGGCGTTTCGGATGTAAAAAACAAAACGGGAATTTCCTTTCTCAACTTGTCAAAAACCTCATCACTGTAAGCCCCTACCGCTGAAACTATTGCTCGGTGAACTTTGTTTTTTCCAACAATTCCTTCGAGCATTGACCAATTCAAATTGTTATACTTTTGAAGAGCAACAACTGTGTTGTTATCCACCAAAGCTAGCTTTGTGAGCGTATTCCCTATGTCGACTACTAAATTCAATTTTAAAACTTCAGTTATATGCTGATAATTAAAATGAACACGATACTTTTTAACGAGACGAGGGTGATAAATGTTGTAATACTTCAATGGCTTTATCAACATTTTTAATGTTTTTAGCTATCAACGACAACCTCTCGTTAGTTTCCTTTAATTGAAAAATATTTTGGTTTGTTTGAATTGCCTTTATGATTTCTGAAAAAACTTCGGATCGGTAGAAGGGTGAAACCTGGTTTGAAATGAAGTAGGCAATTAACATCCCATTTTTTAGCACAACCTTCTCAATTCCAAGTGAAATTGCTTTCCACTTCAGCCGTACCACATTAAGAAGCTCATCAACCTGAGGTGGTAACGTTCCGAACCGATCCTTCAACTTTTGTTTGAATTTTCCCAATTCCTCTGCGTTAGAAATCAAATCGATTTCGCGATACAGGCGCATCCTCTCGGGGATACTAGTGATATAGGAATCGGGAAGCAGCAGCTCCATGTCGGTTTCTATGTGGCAATCGTTCCCGCTTGAATCCCAACCCGACTTCAAATCCTTTGCCTCGTCGGCAAATAAATCGGAGAATTCTTCGTGTTTCAGCTCCTGTATGGCCTCGTCGAGAATTTTGTGGTAGGTTTCAAAACCAATTTCATTGATAAAACCGCTTTGCTCGGCACCGAGCATATTTCCAGCACCGCGAATATCCAAATCCTGCATGGCAATGCTGAAACCGCTTCCCAGTTCCGAAAACTCTTCGAGCGCCTTTAGCCTCCTGCGAGCCTCGTTGGTTAACGATTCAAGTGGTGGCGCAAGCAGGTAACAAAACGCTTTTTTATTGGATCGGCCTACTCTGCCCCGTAGCTGGTGAAGATCGCTAAGCCCAAACATTTGGGCATTGTTCACAATAATTGTGTTGGCATTGGAAATGTCGAGCCCCGATTCGATAATGGTTGTAGAAATGAGCACATCGTAGTCGCCACAAATAAAGTCGAGCATGGTTTTCTCGAGTTTTGCCGGTTCCATTTGCCCATGGGCTACAACTGAGGTTACGTTTGGACAAATCTTCAGCAGCATTTGCTGAACCTCAGCAATATTCTGCACGCGATTGTGAACAAAAAACACTTGTCCTCCCCTGCTAACCTCGTACTCAATGGCCTCCTTAATAATTGCGGTATTGAATGTGTGTAATTCGGTGGCAATGGGATGCCGGTTGGGCGGGGGCGTGTTTATTATGGAGAGGTCGCGAGCACCCATAAGTGAGAACTGGAGGGTTCGGGGAATTGGAGTTGCTGTTAGCGTTAACGTATCAACATTTATCCTAATTCTCTTTAATTTCTCCTTGGCGGCCACGCCAAACTTTTGCTCCTCGTCAATAACCATTAATCCTAAATCCTTGAATTTAATGTTGTTCCCGAGAATAGCATGCGTTCCAATAAGAATATCAATTTTCCCTTCGGCTAACCGAGCCTGCGTTTCTTTCTGCTGCTTGGCCGATTTCATTCGGCTAATGTAATCGATAGTGCAGGGAAAATTCGACAGCCTCTGCTTAAAGGTTTGAAAATGCTGAAGTGCAAGAATTGTGGTTGGTACCAGAATGGCAACCTGTTTGCTATCGGCCACAGCCTTGAAGGCAGCCCTAACCGCCACTTCGGTTTTTCCAAAACCCACATCGCCACATACCAGCCTGTCCATTGGAATTTCCGAATGCATATCCTCCTTCACGGCAACGGTAGCTTTCTCCTGATCGGGAGTATCCTCGTATATAAAGCTGGCCTCCAGCTCTTCCTGCATGTAGGTGTCGGGCGAAAATGAGAAACCTTTTTCAGCCTTCCGTTTGGCATACAGAGCGATAAGCTCCTTTGCGATATCCTTTACTTTTTTCTTTGTGTTCTGCTTTAACCGTTGCCATGCTCCCGATCCAAGCTTGTATACCTTTGGCGCATCTGCATCCTTCCCACGGTATTTTGAAATTCGGTGAAGATTGTGGATGCTTACCAGCAATGTATCGTTATCCTTATAGTTTAAGCGAACAGCTTCCTGAACCTTCCCGTTTACATTCGTTTTAACAAGCCCGCCAAAGGTTCCTATTCCGTGGTCGATGTGAACAACGTAATCGCCAACTTGTAAACTCATTAGCTCCTGTAACGAAAGCGAGTTGGTTTTACTAAGCTCGTGCTTGAGTTTGAATTTATGGTAACGCTCAAATATTTGATGATCCGTGTATAAACAAATTTTTAGGTCGTGGTCGATAAAGCCCTCGTGTAGCGAAAGTTCAACCGGCGTAAAAGTTGCCTGCTGGTTAACCGACTCGAATATATTCTCTAAGCGCTGATGCTGAGTAGGATTTGGTGCAAGAATATAAGTATTATATCCTTTCTCGGCATTCTCAACCAAATTCTCACCAAGTAGCTCGAAGTTTTTGCTAAACGATGGCTGAGGGGAAGTATTAAAATCGATTACAACGGATGATCTTAGCTGCTGCTTAAGCCCAAATTCAACCACCGAAAAATCCTGGGCACTTCTAAAAAAATCGGCACCGGAGGCAAAGTTCAAGGTATCCTTTGTGTCTTCGGCCTCTGAAACATGAGTGTGGATTTCATTCATTCGCGAAATAACCACCTCCAAATCGTTAATCCAAACCACCGTGCTTTGTGGTATGCTTTCGGTGAGCAGGCATCTGGTATCAGAACTAAATTCGGTATTAAGGTTGGGGGTAATAGTAATGGATGAGAGCTTCCCTTTTGAAAGCTGATCGTCCACATCGAACAAACGGATGGACTCCACCTCATCGCCAAAAAAATCGACACGGTACGGGTTCGATGAGGCGTACGAAAAAATATCGATGATACTTCCTCGTTGCGAAAATTGTCCGGGTTCGTATACAAATTCGGTTTTGGTAAAACCGTACTCGTGAAGAACTTCAATTAAAAAATCGGTGGATATTTTCTCACCTACCTTTAGCCCAAGCGTATTCTGTTCAATTTCAGCGTTTGTAACAACTTTCTCGGAAAGAGCATCGGGGTAACTCACAATTATGGATGGAACTCCATTCTGCTTTCCCACAGATGCAAGGTTATTGAGCACGTCGGTTCGCTGTATAATAGCCTCAGGTAACGTTTGCTTGTACTGAACCGAGCGCTTGTACGAGGAGGGAAAGAAGAATAATTTTTCGGGCTCAAGCAGCTGCGCTAAATCGTTGTAAAAGAAAGCGGCCTCCTCCTTGTCGTTCATTACAACAAGACAAGAACGGCTACTTTTAGAAAATGTTGATGCAACCACTAAAGCCTTTGATGAACCAGCAAGACCTTTTAGTCGAAGCCTAACCAGATTACTAGAACCTAAGTTCGAGCAAATGTCAGAAACTTGTTGTTTTTGAATGTACTGAGAGAAGAAATCGGCTTGGTTTGTGAGCATCGTCAAAAATCAGTGCAAAATGGTTCACAAAGTTATAACGATTTAACTAACAAAACCATTGCTGAAGAAACATTAAAGGTTAAATTATCTAAAAACGATAAAAAAAGGGTGAAAAGTTCATTATTTTAAATTGATTTCTACATTTGTGAATAAGAATGTAATTACCAACAAACCATAATTATGGCGAATAGTAGCGATAAATTTATTGACATTGAGAAAGTTATTGCCAGCAAAAGTCCACGCTTGCTTAAGGCTATGCCAAAATTTATTATCCGATACCTGAAACGCATAATTCACCAAGATGAGATAAACAAAGCCCTTGCAGAGCATGGGCACAAGAAGGGTGTAGAATTTGTTGAAGCGATACTCGAAGTTTTTCAGGTAACATACAGCGTTGATGGGATGGAGAAAATTTCCGAAGATGAACGATACCTGTTCGCTTCGAACCATCCGCTTGGCGGACTGGATGGGATGATTCTAATCCATTTGCTTGGCAAAAAGTTCCCCTCGGTAAAATTCCCTGTTAACGATTTGCTGATGAACCTTCCCCTGTTCGGTGAAGTTTTCATTCCAGTAAATAAACATGGTAGCCAGTCGATGGACAGCGCCCGAAAAATTGAGGAAGCTTACGCTTCCGATTCTCAAATGCTGTATTTCCCAGCGGGGCTCTGTTCGCGCAAGCAAAAAGGGAAAATTGAGGATTTGGAGTGGAAAAAGAGTTTCATTACAAAAGCCGTAAAGCATAGGAGGCATGTTGTTCCAGTATTTTTTAGCGGTCGTAACTCGAATTTTTTCTACAACCTCGCGCGGCTTCGATCGTTCATTGGGCTAAAAGCTAACATTGAAATGCTTTACCTGGTTGACGAAATGTTTAAACAGAAGGGGCAAAAAATTGTTGTAACCATTGGCGAACCAATTTCCTACAAAACTTTCGATAATTCACGGAGCCCTAAAGTATGGGCCGAATTTGTGAAAGGCAAGGTATACCAAATGTCAAAAAAATAGGGGTTGGTAGTTACAACTGGAGGCTAAAAGAGCTACTTTTGAAAAAATATATGCAATGGAACAAATCATTGAACCGGTTAGTAAAGATCTGCTTGAAAGTGAGTTGACTACCGAAAAGTTTGTTAGGGAAACTAATAACGGGGGAAACATTCTTTATATAGTTACGGCTCACGATTCGCCCAACATTATGCGCGAAATTGGCCGCCTACGTGAACTCAGCTTCCGGAGTGCTGGTGGAGGAACAGGCAAAGAAATTGATATTGACAAGTACGACACCTCTGAAAACCCTTACAAACAGCTAATTGTTTGGGATCCGAAGGATAAAGAAATTTTAGGTGGCTACCGTTTTCATATAATCGATCCAGCCAAGGGACAGGAAATGCACCTTTCAACCACTGCCCTTTTCAACTTCTCCGATACTTTTAAGAAAAACTATTTACCTTACCTTATTGAACTGGGACGATCATTTGTTCAGCCACGTTACCAGTCGGCACAACGCCGTGAGAAGGGACTTTATGCCCTCGATAATTTATGGGACGGACTTGGTGCGCTGGTAGTTTGCTATCCCGGAATTAAGTACTTTTTCGGTAAAGTTACCATGTATCGTAGCTACAACCAGAATGCCCGCGATTTGCTACTTTTTTTCCTTGAAAAATATTTTTCCGATACGGAAAAACTTGTTACACCTATTAATCCTATGGAAATTGATTACGATAAGGAAAAAATGCAATCGATTTTTTCGGGGAAAGATTTTAAAGAAGACTATAAAATTCTGTCGAAGGAAATAAGGGCTCTTGGTGAAAATATTCCCCCTCTAATTAACTCGTACATGAATATTAGCCCTTCGATGAAGGTATTCGGAACGGTTCTAAACCCCTACTTTGGCGATGTGGAGGAAACCGGAATTATGATTACCATCTCGGACATCTACTTCAACAAAGTTGACCGACATATATTTTCGTTTTTCAAAAAACGATTTAAACACGCACAATAACAAAAAAGGCTCGCGGTTCGCGAGCCTTTTTTGTGTTTCAGAACCACTTTTATTCCTTGGTTGCCTCATCAAATACTTTCTCAAATACTTTTTTCCGTTCATCGAGCGTTTCCCTTCCCTCACAGGAGCTACGTTTTTCGGAGTATTCCTGTTCGCGTTTCTGGTAGTTAAGTAAATCCTTCCCTTTCAAAACTCCCTTGCTTTTGGCCTTTAGAAGAGTCGTTGAGTAGCTGTCGAGAAGCTGGCAGGCACGGTCGAGGTTAACCGATTTGTAGAAGTAAATGTCGATAAGATTAATAATAGCATCAAGTCGCATTTCAGTGTATTTACGAACTTCAACGCCTTCGGGAATGTTACTTACAACAATTTCAAAACTCTGTGCCGACTCTTTGTACTCACCCTTTCGTAGCTTTCTTTCGCCATTGGCGAATGCAAGTTCCGCTGCCCGAACCGATTCTTTAGTTTGTGCAAACGAAACAAACGGAAAAATGGTTGAAACAATAATTAATACAGCTAGTATCCTTTTCATAGGTTATGTTTTTTGGTTAGTTAATCGTTTTTTCAAATTTAAGTATAGTGTGAACAAGTTTAGTGCCAAGTTACAAAAATTGTTTTAGCTCTTTATAAAAGAAGCACAGCAAATTTTTGTAACCTAGTATGCCCGTTGGTTTCTACCTTCAATAAAATTGATAAAAGAAGTGTTAACCACCTTATTCCCACCTGGAGTTGGGTAGTTGCCTGTGAAGTACCAGTCGCCCTTGTCGTTGGGGCATGAATCGTGTAAATTTTCGATGGTTTGAAAAACGATTCGAACCTCGGACTTCATCCCTTTTGGCGTAAGCAGCTGCGCAATTTTATCAGAAATTTGATCGGGTGAGAAAGGTTTGTAGATATCCCTCACGTAGTTGAAAATTTCCTCTTTGGGCAAATTTTGTTGCGCTTTGCACTTTCGGTAAACGTTATTGATTACGCTTTCCTGACCTGTTTCCTTAAGCAGAGCAATGGCTGCACGGAAAGCAACAAAGTCGCCTAGTTTAGCCATATCTATTCCGTAACAATCGGGGTAACGAATTTGAGGTGACGACGACACAACAACAATTCGCTTAGGATTTAACCTGTCGAGAATTCGCAGAATGCTTTCGCGAAGGGTTGTTCCTCGCACAATGGAGTCGTCAATTACAACCAGGTTGTCCAAGTTCTCTCGAATTGTTCCATAGGTAATATCGTACACGTGGCCCACCAAATCGTCGCGCCCCTTATCCTGAGTAATAAATGTTCGAAGTTTTATGTCCTTTACCGCAATTTTTTCAACCCGAGGGCGAGAAGCGATAATGTTTTCAATATCAGTTTCGGTTAGCGAACCATTCTTCGTTTTTATGAGTGCCGTTTTCTCCTTCAGCATGTAATCCTCCACTCCTTTTAGCATTCCATAGAATGCTACCTCGGCTGTGTTGGGAATAAACGAGAAAACAGTGTTAGCCAAATCGTAATCGATGGATTTAAGAATTTGTGGTGTAAGAAGTTCACCCAGGTGAATTCGCTCGCGGTAAATGTCGCGGTCGGTTCCGCGCGAGAAGTATATTCGCTCAAAACTGCATGAACTTCGGGTTTGGGGAACCCGCACCTCTTCCATGCTAACTTCTCCGTTACGTTTAACAATAAGAGCGTAACCGGGCGTAACCTCCTTCACCTCATCGGTAGTAATGTTTAGCACGGTTTGTATAACAGGACGTTCCGATGCCACCACAACTACCTCATCGTTGGCGTAGTAAAAAGCTGGGCGAATGCCCCACGGATCGCGATAAACAAAAGAGTCGCCATGACCAACCATTCCTGCCATAGCGTAGCCGCCATCGAAATCTTTGCTGGCAATTTCCAGTATTTTTTTCAAATCGATATTATCGGAAATAAGCGTGCTAATGGCTTTGTTGTCGTGCCCTTCGTTTTTATACTGGCGGAAAAGCCGCTGGTTCTCCTCATCGAGGAAGTGGCCAAACTTTTCGAGAACGGTTACCGTATCGGAAAAATCTTTTGGGTGCTGACCCAGATCGATAAGTTTACGGAACAGCTCATCAACATTTGTAAGGTTAAAGTTTCCGGCCATAACCAGCGTACGCGATTTCCAGTTGTTCTCGCGCAGAACGGGGTGAACGTAATCGATGGAGTTATTTCCGAAAGTTCCGTAGCGAAGATGCCCAAGGTACAAATTTGCCGCAAACGGCAAGTTTTCTCTGGCCCAAGCCGGATCGTTAACCTGGGCTTCGGTGGCGAATTCAGAAGAGAATCCATTGTGAATGGAATCAAAAACATCGCGAATGGACGAGTCGGAGTTACTACGTATACGATCGATGTACTTTCTTCCCGGCGATAAGTCGAGCTTTATGCTGGCAACGCCGGCACCGTCCTGCCCACGGTTATGCTGCTTTTCCATTAAAAGGTACAGCTTCTGCAAGCCCCACATCCAGGTTCCATACTTCAGGTGGTAATGCTCAAGCGGTTTAAGGAGCCTTATAAGCGCAATGCCACACTCGTGTTTAACTTCGTCCATCATACTGAATAGCAGTTTTTTGTAAAAATAAAAAAGGGTACTTAGCGAAGCCAAATACCCTTAACGTATTTTGATGCAATTTTTTTTAGCTATTTTAAACCATGCTAACTTCATAAAAAATGTGTGATGCAGCACAAACATAACTTCGTCTCCTATTCAAGTGGTGGAAAGTTAATCCACTCATGTACAATAAAAGCTTTTGGATACTTGCCCTGCAATGATTTATGAAGTTTAAGCGCCTCATCACGGGTTCTGAAATCGCCCACTGAAACCTTATAGTAGGGGCTATCGAAACTACGATAAACGGCAACTCCGGGATGATTCTCCATAAACTCCGTCATTACCTCCTCGGATTGGTTTCGGGCATGTTGCCCGAGGTCGAAGTAAAGCCTTATTCTATAACCCTGCATTCCCGGTTTTGAAGCATTTTGAAGGTAGTAAGCGTTGAAAAGCTTTGTAATGCCTTCGCTTTGGTAAATATTCACCTGTGCTCCGTTGGGAGAATTTGACTGTAGGTTATAAAAAATGCCGTACTCCTCCTGACCCATCCCTATTGTAGATAAAAGGGTAAGGGACAAAGCAAGTATAAGATTTTTCGAGGGAAACGACATTTAGCTGAATTTTTAAGGGAACAAATTTACAACTTTTTTATTCTATTTTCAAACCGAATAAACAACGGACAAAGCAACCAGAAGAAAATGTTTACTATTTATTTTACAGGCTGTTAGCCAGATTACTAAAAGGTTGACGCTTCACCACCAATTTTTTACAAACCGGGAACGAACGACCTTTTATGTAACCTTCCACCTCAATTTTATCGAGCAAATCGTCGATTCCTCCTGTTGCTAGCCTAAATGCATCGGCAAGTGTACGCAACTCTATTTCAACCGGTACCGTATAGGTTTCTTTGGACTTTGGCTGAAGCTTTATGGTTTCGGACATTCTAAAGACACCAAGTTCCCTCTCCTTAAGCCACGCCTTAAACTCAATTTTTGTAATGGCTACTTTTCGTTTATTGGGGTTATTAACCTCAACATCGAGGTTTAGAAGCACAACGTTCTTTGTTATTCCGCGTAGCTGAACTTTCCCAATACTACTTACGCTAATATCGTTAACTTTTCCGCAGCTAGTAAAGAATAGCAGAAACAACGAAGCAACTATATATTTAAAATTCTTGTAATTCATTGTATTATAATTTCCCCCTCAACAATTCGTTCCTAAAACATTGACACAAATAACGCCATAAACCATAAAAGTTTATGGCGAAAAAAGTTAAAAAATGTAAACAGTGCTAATTAACCGTTCTCCTCCATGGCCTGAGCAAGCTCATCGGTCATTTCGATGTTGTGGTAAACGCTCTGTACATCGTCGTTATCCTCAAAATCATCAATTATTCTCAAAACCTTTAGCGCTGAGTTCACATCGAGGTTTTTGTAGTCGTTAGGAATACGCTGCAGACCTGAGTTTTCGGGTTCAATCTTCATCTCCTCCAACTTCTTCTGCATTTTCCCAAAGTCTTCCATGGCTGTGTAAACCACTATGTTATCGTCGTTCACTTCAATATCTTCAGCACCACCATCGATAAGTTCCAGCTCAAGTTCATCCTGCTCCATATCTACCTTTGGAAGGGTGAACACACCTTTTCTGTCGAAAAGGAAACTTAAAGAGCCATTTGTTCCTAGGCTTCCTCCGCGTTTGGTAAAAATTGAGCGAATGAAGCTAACGGTTCGGTTGTTGTTGTCGGTAAGGCACTCGATAAAAATTCCAACGCCATCGGGTCCGTACCCTTCAAAAGTCATTTCATGTAAATTATCTCCCTCGCTTTCGGCTTTGTTAATTGCGCGCAGCAAAGTATCCTTCGGCATATTTGCTCCCTTTGCGTTGCTTAAAGCAGTACGCAAGCGTGCGTTTCCTTCAGGATCAGACCCTCCTTCCTTAACAGCAACAGTAATTTCCTTAATAATTCGACTAAAAATTTTTGAGCGCTTGGCATCGAGGGCACCCTTTTTACGTTTAATGGTTGACCATTTACTGTGTCCTGACATAATGGTGTGTTTTATTATAATTTATATCCTTTTTAAACAAACAGCTACTTTGGGTTGGCACAAATTTAGCCAAATTTGTAAAAAAACCCAGTTTGCAAAAACTATCCTATACCATATTGCTCGAAAAGTTTAAGGAGAGAATCCTTTTTACGGAACGAAACGGGTACGGTTGAACCATCTTTTAGGATTAGCATTCCTCCCTCCGACTTATGGAATCTATTGATGTAGGTAACATTTACAACATGGCTTTGGTGACAACGAAAAAATCCTAGGTTTGACAGTATCTCATCGAAGTGTTTGATATTTTGCGAAACCGTAACCCTTTTGCCACTTTGAAGCAAGAAATGCGAGTAGGCTCCATCGGATTCAATTCTAATAACTTCGGAAGTATTGATAAGATGAATATCGTCGCTGGTACGAAGGACTATTCTTTTCTCGAGTTTGGAGTTACTGGAAATATTATGGAGCAAAGTCATTAGCTCCAGCTGGTTCCCTTTCTCTCCAACTTCCTTCCGGGCTTTGCTTACCGCATCGCGAAACTCGATAGGATTAATTGGCTTAAGTATATAATCGACTGCGCTGTAACGAAAAGCTTGTACTGCAAACTGGTCGAATGCAGTAATGAAGATTACCCTAAAAAAAGGGTTCTCAAATGATTTTATCACGTCGAAACCGGTTCCATCGGTAAGTTCAATATCAAGGAGTACCAAATCGGGTTTAAGGTTGTTGATTTTAGCTACAGAATCTGTTACTGAATGTGCAAACCCAAGCAGCTCCATTGTAGGAAAAAACTCTGTTAGGTATGTGCTAATTACTTCAACAGTTGCAGGCTCATCGTCAACAATAAAAACTTTCATGGCAATGGGAATATAGTTTGCTATTTGTATTCGTTATCATTAAAAAGTAACGGAAGGGTAATAAGCACGCTTGTTCCCTTTTCGTTGTTGGGCAAAACTTCATACTCGAGCCCTGCTGAGGTTTTAAACCTTTTATTTAGAAGCTCTAATCTTTCCCGAGTAATTTGTGTTGCAACCGACTTATGGGTTCCCTCTTTCCTCGTTTCCGAGAAACTAATTCCAACACCATTATCCTTCACCCTTGAGCAAAGGTAACCATTTAGCTCAAAAAAGTGAATTTGTAGCAGTCCGCCAGAAGTTCCCTTTGAGAAGCCATGAATTACAGCATTTTCAACAAAAGGTTGAATTATTAAAGGAGGGACAAGTAGTTCTGCAGCATCCTCATTTAGTTCAACGTTTACTGAAAACGTAAAAAGATTTGGGAATCGAACCTGCTGAAGATTAAGGAAGAGGTTAATGGCTTCAATTTCCTTTTCGAGCGAAATAAGGTTATCGCGGGAACTATCGAGAATGAAGCGAATAAAATTTGAAAAGTTTGCAACTTGGGTTGCAGCCTCCATTTTATCGGCTCGAAGTATGAGATTTTGAATGGTAGAAAGGGAGTTGAACAAAAAGTGAGGGTTCATTTGCGAGCGTAACAGCTTATGCTCAAGCAGGAGTTGTTTCCGCTTAGCCTTCAGTTTGCTATTCCTAATTAGGGTGGCGCCCAGAAGAGCAAGAAAAACCATTAATGCAGAAACCGAAACCAGCATTATACCCTTCAGCTTATTCTTATTTTCAAGCACCTCCGACAGGCTTTCGAGGTGTTTAATTTCTTCGTTCTTTTTCTCATCTTGGAAAACTGCCTCCAGCCTAGAAATTTCCTTCTGCTTTTCAACCGACATAATGCTGTCGTTAATTAGCAAATAGTTTTGTTGGTTTTCGAAGGCTTTTTTATAGTTGCCAAGTTGTGCGTAAGCTTTTGAGAGATGTTTGTAGGCGTAGCGCTGATTTACTAAAGCATTGGTTTGAATTGCTTCATCGAGTTGCTTTGAGGCATATTCAATAGCCTCGGAGTAACTATTTGTGGCCATCGCCAAATCGGCAAGATTACCATAAACTAAAGCCAAGCCCTGCCTATTTCCTACCTTGCTTAAATTCTTTACGGCACTCATGAAATGCTGTTGAGCAACCTCGTAATTTCCTAACCTTTTTTCGAGAACTCCAAGGTTGGAGTTAATAAGGCCAATATTAGCGAAAAGCTTATTATCGACGCAAAATTCAAGAGCAGTATGGTAGTATGGTCGGGCTTCTTCGAATCGCCCTGAAGAATTTAACAGGTTAGCCAGCGTAATGCTGGAAATGGCAATTCCTCTGCGATTTCCATTCTTTTGGTGTAATTCCAACGCTTTGCTCACGTACTCGTATGCTTTATCAACATCTCCGAGTTCCTGATAGATATTTCCTGTATTTGTGTAAAAAATGGCTACGCTAACCGAGTCGCCACTCGAACATGCAATACTCTGAGCCTGCTGGTAGGTTTCAAGCGCCTCCTTGTACAAACCCTTTTTTTTCTGAGCAACCCCTAATGAATTAAGAATTAGTACAACATCTTTAGAAAATGCGATTGAATCCAGCTCCTTGTAACCCTGAGCAGTATTTATTGCATTATCAAGCTCATCGATTGCTTTCTGAAAATCGCCTGAATTTGTATAGTATACTCCCAATCCTCTGTGGGCTAATGCGGCTTGACGCTGTAACCAAATTGGCAAATCCTTTGCCAGTCCACTGTTTTTCAAATACTCTTCGTAATGTTCAAGAGCATTATTAAAAAAGATGCTTGCAGAATCGGGATTAACTTCAATAAGTAGCTCTCCAGCTTTAACCATCGATTCAACTTTGGTTGAATCGGAATCTGTAATAGTTACCGAAT
>CAZLXF010000036.1:0-18680 GCA_964563065.1 uncultured Rikenellaceae bacterium
TAGTAATATTATTTTCATCAACTAAAGATACATGTGAAAAAGTTGAGTCTAGGTAGTTGATAGTTTCATTAAAAAGTTGTTTCCGCGACAAACCGGTTTGCTTTTTAAAACCAAAGTAGAAAGGGAATAAAGTGTAAGGATAGGTGGAAACGTACTTTAGTGTGTTTTGCCATACCTCTTCACCATATTTCTGGTTGGCATACCCAACCATAAGGTATCCAAACTGGTAGTGGTTAGGAGTATAATCTTTGTACGAACCTAGAAGCCATTTGTCGTAAGAGTAGAACCGAGATGAATCCTCAGAAAGTATATGTGCTCTATAAGCCTGATAAAACGATGCGTCCCGGCCTCTTCCTCCATTGGTGGCTGCCGTTTCGTGGTAAACAGCGTCTCCCTCAAGAAACCACAAGGGAACAAATCCAACCGCTGCTCCGGGTGCTTGTTGCCCAAAGAGGTAGGAAAGACCTTTGAAAACCCCACTATTTAAAGTTTGCAGCTGAGCAACATGTTGCGTTTCATGAAACGCTAATGTTTTTAGCCAGGGCTCAGGGTCTGAATCGAGCGCAGGCGTTGAAACAATTTCCATCCTTTTGGGTGCCCACGATACGAAACCGTTTGACAAAACACTGTTAGGATGAATTATTGCGGGGACTGGTGTAAAATATTTGTTATATCTATTTGATGTATAGCGGTATGATTCAATTAAATAGTTCGAGAATATCTTTGCAACTGAGTCTGCTTGTGATGGGAATATAGTTTTAATACCACTTGAATCGTTCATTTCTAACCAAACTGTGGAAGCCGGTTCTTGTCCCTTTATGTAAAATTGAGCAAAGGAATAGTTTATCTGTATTATAAACAGAATTCCAAATAGGAAATATTGTTTGCTAATTCTTAACAATTTTCGAAGTAACTTTATCTTGAGCAGTTTTAATAGTAACTAGGTAAATTCCTGGTCTAAGGTTTTTAACAGGGATTTGTGTTTTTCCCCCAGGGTTAATAGTAATCTCTTCCTGTAGAACCTTTGTGCCAATTATACTAATAACAGAAACTGAAACTTTAGTATAGGAGTTACTCCGAAAGAAAATATCAATATAATCAGTGGCTAAACCATTTACCTTTATGTTGTTAACGGTGTTAATTAATTCGTTTGTGGAGGTCTGTAAATTGTATGCCAGCTGTAAAGTTACAGGTAAGTGGTCGGACATGTTGTATAAAGCGCTTATAATATTTGCAGGAAGTGAAGAGTTAAGGTTTGAGGATGAAGTTAATGATTCGTTGAAACGTTGCCCATCCTGTCCGTATGCCCAGTAGCTGTTTTCAACATACTGAAGGTTGCCCGATTGTAAAATATCTAACGAAGTTAGAATGAAGTCGAATCTATCGTCCATGCCCCCAGTTGAGAAGCAATCGCCGTATTTGTGGGTCGACTGGGTATGGTACATTGAAAATGTTGAATTGTTATTCCAGTCACCTATTGCGTTCACCGGATCAAAAAATCTGAATCCAGTTGATGTTGGAGTGGTAAGTTTTTGAAAAGCACCTTCGCTACTAGTATATAGGTTGAAATCGCCCATAATAAGCACGTTACCTTTTATATCTCTATTTTTAATGTAGGTCATAATTTGCTGGGCAGCAGTTGTTCTTTCCGAAGCATCATCATCTGTATTTCCGGCCTTTAGATGCGATACAAAGCAGGTAATGAAAATAGTATCGCCATTAACTAAATTTTCTGTTTTTAGGTAAAGGTTGTAAACATCGGTAATTCTAGGGCTGGTTAACACGTACGATTGCGATTTAAGAGCCACTTTTTCCGAATTGTAGTAGAGCATGTTAACCAGATACTCCCCTTGGTAGTTCCCTTTTTTATAGTGCTCTATTCCGTTTACATTTAGTGTGTTATCAAGAATTCGTTGAACGCTGCTGGGGCTCCCATTTATTTCGTTGGCTGTAAAAATATCGGGTTTGTAGTAGCCAATAATCTCTTTCAGGTTATTATCCTTTTCGTCTACATTATTGTTCGATGATGTGCAAAACGATGTGTTTTTGTCGTAGTAAAGTAGGTTGTAGTGCATTACCCTGAGGGTGTCAGCAGAAAAGGAAAGTTTTACGAAAAAAAATACGATTAAAGGAAACAGAATTATTGATTTAAATATATTGTTCATTATATGTAGTTTAAATATTTTAATAACAACAAAATAGACTATCCTCCTGATCTTTTAACTTTGTAGCCCAAGCTGGAAAGAAGAGATACAATCTTATCAGCAAATGACCCTTGAATAATTATTTCACCATCCTTAACGCTTCCTCCAACCCCACACTTATTTTTTAGCAACTTTCCAAGATCTTTTAAGTCTTCCTCTTTCCCAACGAAACCAGTAATTAAGGTTACCGTTTTCCCCCCTCGATTTCGTTTGTCATGCATTACCCTAAGGTTTTGCTTAGTTGGAGGCGGAGTTTGTACATCTGGTTCATCGTTATCGTAGGGATTGAAGTCAGGATTGGTTGAGTAAACCATACTGAGTCTTTCCTTCCAATCATTACTTGCCATATACCTTAAATTTTTTGGAGTATGTTTGACGAATTTTTTTGTAAGGGTTTAATTCAGAAACTAAAATATATTTTACGTTAAAAAATACAAATGGTTGTAACGTGTTAACAGTAAACTTGGTTCTAATTCACTAAAAAAATGTATTTTAGCGCTTTATTTTTGGCAATATTAGTAAGAATATTCAACATACACTTAACCAATGAAAAGTTATAGTTTTTACAACAAATTGTTTGGATGGGTTGCCTTTTTTATTGCAGCAATTGTGTACATACTAACAATTGAACCTACAGCTAGTTTTTGGGATTGCGGAGAGTTTATCGCTTCTGCCTTTAAACTTGAGGTTGGCCATCCCCCTGGAGCCCCCTTCTTTCTTATTTTAGGACGATTTTTTGCCATCTTTGCTCCTGATGTTTCAAAGGTAGCAATGATGATTAATGCCTTGTCGGCATTGGCAAGTGCATTCACAATTTTGTTTTTGTTTTGGACCATAACCCATTTAGCACGAAAGCTCGTAATTAAAAACGGCGATGAACCTAGTCTTGCTCAAACAGTTGCAATATTGGGAAGCGGTTTGGTGGGTTCGCTTGCCTATACTTTTTCTGATACTTTTTGGTTCTCTGCAGTTGAGGGCGAAGTTTACGGCCTGTCCTCCCTTTTTACTGCAATTGTTTTTTGGGCAATTTTGAAGTGGGAAAACGAGGCTAACTCACCCCACTCAAACCGTTGGTTGGTTTTTATTGCCTACATGATGGGTTTATCAATTGGAGTTCACTTGCTAAATTTACTTGCAATTCCTGCCATTGTGTTGGTTTACTACTTTAAAAAGTATCCTGTTACTCGTTGGGGAGTTCTTGCTGCTTTGGCTATTTCGGTTGTAATCTTAGGAAGCATTATGTATGTTATTATTCCTGGAATCGTTACAGTTGCCTCATGGTTTGAACTTCTCTTTGTTAATGGGTTTGGGTTACCATTTAAGAGTGGAGTTATTTTTTACGGAATAATCCTTGTCTCTCTAATTGTATGGGGGCTACACTTCACTTACAAAAAGCAAAAAGTTATTTTTCATTCAATTCTTTTAATGGCAACTGTAATCGTTATTGGTTATTCGTCCTATGCTGTTATAGTAATTCGTTCGCTTGCAAATCCTCCAATGAATGAGAACGAGCCATCCAGCGTTTTCGCTCTTCTTCACTATTTAAATCGTGAGCAGTATGGCGATCGCCCATTGGTTACTGGGCACTATTTTAATGCTCCGGTAATTGAAAGCAACGATGTACATACATACATTAAAAAGAATGGGAAGTATGTAAAATCATACCTTAAGCCAAGCTACAAACTCGACGATAGATTTAAAACAGTATTTCCAAGAATGTGGAGCGCAAGGCAGGAGCATGTTACAGAGTATAAAAAGTGGTCGAATTATAAAGGACGGCCTATACGAATTACAAACTCAATGGGGGAACAGGAAGTTCGGTACGTTCCAACTTTTGGCGAGAACCTTCGATTCTTTTTTAGCTACCAGGTGGGACATATGTACTGGCGTTATTTTATGTGGAACTTTGCAGGTAGGCAAAACGATGTTCAGAGCCACGGCGAGATACAAAACGGCAACTGGATTTCGGGAATCAAATTCATTGATGAAATTATGCTGGGGAACCAAAGCAAGTTAACTCCCGATATGTTGAACCACCCAGCAAGAAACACATACTACCTTCTGCCATTTATTCTAGGGATTATAGGTTTGATTTACCAGCTTACTCGCGATCAGAAAAATTTTTGGGTCGTAACTCTTCTCTTTATTTTAACTGGAATTGCCATTGTTGTTTACCTTAACCAGCATCCGCTACAACCACGGGAGCGCGACTATGCCTATGCGGGTTCGTTTTATGCCTTTAGTATTTGGATTGGACTTGGAGTTATGGCATTTTTCGATGTTCTTAGCAAAAAGGGCAATAAGGTATTTGGTGCAGCATTTGCTGTTATTCTTACAGCTACAGTTCCTGCACTTATGGCTTCGGAGAACTGGGACGATCACGATCGTTCCGGACGTTACGTGGCTCGCGACTTTGCCTACAACTACTTGAATACCTGCGAACCTAACGCAATAGTATTTACTAATGGCGACAACGACACGTTCCCGCTTTGGTATGCTCAGGAAGTGGAAGGAATAAGAACCGATGTAAGAGTAGTTAACCTTAGTCTTCTTGGAACCGATTGGTACATTAGCCAAATGAAGAGAAAGGCTTACGAGTCGGAGCCAATTAAAATATCAATGGAATTCGATCAGTATGTTCAAGGTACCCGCGATATAATCTACATAATGGATAGGGTATCAAAGCCAGTTGAACTCAAGCAAATAATGGATTTTGTTGCTAGCGATAGGGTTGAAACGCGATACAGAACACCTGGAGGTGAACTTATTGACTATCTTCCTTCAAAAAATTTAAAAATTTCCATCAACAAGGACGATATTCTTTCAAAAGGTGTGGTTGAAGCAAAAGATGCCCATAAGATTGTTGATACAATGCAATGGACCTTGGGCAAAGAGTACCTTCAAAAGAACGAGATGATGGTGCTTGAAATAATTGCCAACAACAACTGGGAGCGCCCAATTTACTTTGTATCAACTGGAGGAGAATCCGATCTTGGTCTGTCGAAATACTTAAGGTACGATGGGTTCGCCTACAAGCTAGTTCCCATCGAGTACCAATCGGACGATTTTCTTGCAATTGGAGGAATCGATGCTGACTTGCTATACACAAATCTAATGGAAAACTTCAAGTGGGGACGAATGAACGAACCCGATGTTCTCATTGATCACAATATTCAACGAACAGCAATGGTTCTTCGCATCAGAAATACATATAGCAGGTTGGCCGAGGAATTGTTGAAGCAAAACCGTAAGGATTCCGCTGTAAAAGTAATCGACAAGGTGGTTGAGTTAATGCCCAATAGTAAATTCCCATATGATTTTCTTGTTCTTGGTCATATCGACAGTTACTACAAAGCCAACGAAACCGAAAAGGCGAATGTTTTACTTAAAGATTATGCAACCTTTACAATTGACAATTTGAAGTATTACTTTAGTTTACAAGGAAACTTTGCAAATGTGGTTAGCTATGACAAGGAACTAAATTTACAAGTTTTGCAAGAGTTGGTTTCCCTTGCTGAAAACTATGGCCAAACAGAACTATACGCTGAGATAGAACCCATTTTAAACGATTATTTTATGCAGTACATTAAAATGCAGCAATAATTTGTTTTAGTTATATAAAACCAAGGGTGAGAAAAATTTCTATTTCTCACCCTTCTGTTTTTAAAAGTTAACCTAAATCACCATTAAAAAAATGAAAAAACATAAGCAATAATCTCTTAATAAGTTTATTTTTGTAAATGCTAACCCCACGTAAACATTTTTCATATGTCGAAAGTATTCGGTGAAATAGTTCAGGTTATTGGCCCGGTGGTTGATGTTTCCTTTTCCAATGCCGGCGATTACATGCCAAAAATTCACGATGCCCTTATAATTACCCGCGACGATGGAACTCCTCTGGTAGTTGAATGTGAGCAGCACATTGGCGAAAGCACTGTTCGAACAATTGCCATGGATTCAACCGATGGTTTGTACCGTGGAATGAAGGTTGAAGCAACCGGAAAGTCTATTACAATGCCAGCGGGCGAACAAATTAAGGGTCGATTGCTCAACGTAATTGGAGATGCCATTGACGGGATGGAGCAACTGAGCAGGGAGAATGCATACCAAATTCACA
The DNA here is from genome assembly GCA_964563065.1 of uncultured Rikenellaceae bacterium. Lineage (GTDB taxonomy): Bacteria > Bacteroidota > Bacteroidia > Bacteroidales > Tenuifilaceae > DAOSWM01. The sequence continues at coordinate 6,322 of CAZLXF010000036.1, forward strand.
GTACTCCGCCAAAATACGAAGATTTAAGTACTGACTCGGAGGTGTTGTTTACTGGAATTAAAGTAATCGATTTGCTTGAACCATATGCAAAGGGTGGCAAAATTGGACTTTTTGGAGGAGCAGGAGTTGGCAAAACAGTTATCATTATGGAGCTTATTAACAACATTGCCAAGAAGTATCAAGGAATGTCTGTTTTTGCAGGAGTTGGTGAACGTACACGTGAAGGGAACGATTTGTTAAGGGAGATGATAGAATCCGATGTAATTCGTTATGGCGAGGCATTTAAGAACGATATGCTTGCTGGAGGATGGGATCTTTCATTGGTTGACAAGGAAGAGCTGAAAAAATCGCAGGGAACCCTAATTTTTGGGCAAATGAACGAACCCCCAGGAGCAAGAGCAACCGTTGCCTTATCTGGATTAACAGTTGCAGAATCGTTCCGCGATGCAGGAGAGGACGGCAAGGGGCGTGATATACTTTTTTTTATTGATAATATTTTCCGGTTTACCCAAGCCGGTAGCGAGGTTTCTGCGCTGCTCGGGCGTATGCCCTCAGCAGTAGGTTATCAGCCAACACTTGCAACTGAAATGGGCCTAATGCAGGAGCGTATTACATCTACTCTTTCAGGATCAATCACATCCGTACAGGCTGTTTACGTTCCCGCTGATGACCTAACGGATCCTGCTCCTGCTACCACGTTTTCACACCTCGACGCAACAACAGTTTTAAGTAGAAAAATTTCTGAGCTTGGAATTTATCCTGCTGTTGATCCCCTCGATTCTACATCCAGAGTATTAAAAACAGAAATTGTTGGGCAGGAACATTACGATACAGCTCAACGAGTAAAACAGCTTCTTCAACGCTACAAGGAGCTGCAGGACATTATAGCAATTCTGGGAATGGACGAACTTAGTGAGGAGGATAAACTTGTAGTACACCGCGCACGAAGAGTCCAGCGTTTCCTTTCACAACCGTTTAATGTTGCCGAAGCATTCACCGGAATACCCGGGGTAATTGTTGATATTAAGGACACAATTAAGGGTTTCAACATGATAATGGATGGAAAAGTTGACAAGTATCCAGAGAGCGCTTTTAACATGGTGGGAAACATTGAGCAAGCCATAGAAAAAGGTGAAAAATTGCTTCAGGAAGCAAAATAGTTGATTATGCAAGTTGAAATAATTACTCCAGAGAAAACCATTTTCAAGGGCGAGGCAAAACTAGCAAGGGTGCCAGGAACAAAAGGCTCGTTTGCCATGATGCGAAATCACATGCCAATAATTTCAACACTCGAGCCAGGAATTATTAAAATAAAACAGGCCGAGAAGGAACTTTTTTTTGAGTTAATGGAGCCAGCTCTTGTAGAGCAACACGAAAATGTTATCACAATTTTGGCGGAGAACATAAAAGAAACAAGTTCAATTTTTACATAACAGCATTATTCATTAACCTGAAATATTACCCAATGGGTTACTTCGTTAATAAGTTTTTTTTGGTTCTGTGTTATCTATTTATTTATTCACAGGTGCTTTCTCAGCAAACAGTAACCTTTACTACTGAGGATGGTGTTACAGTTACCGCCGACCAGTACGTTTCGTCAACTCAAAATCCGTACATTATACTTCTTCATCAGGCAGGTTACAGTAGGGGCGAGTATCGCGAAACGGCCCCAAAGTTGGTTAACTTTGGTTTTAACTGTTTAGCTGTTGATTTACGCTCGGGCAATGAAGTAAACTTTGTAAATAACCAAACCGCTATCGATGCCAAATCCAAGGGTTTGCCTACAAACTACATCGATGCAATTCCTGATATTAAGGCGGCAATTAGCTATGTAGCCAGCATTTCAAGTAAACCCATAATCCTTTTAGGGAGTTCCTATTCAGCCTCGCTTGCTCTAGTTGAGGCTACAAATAATTTCAAGGTTGATGCAATTATTGTTTTCTCACCAGGAGAATACTTCCCTGATAAAAATTTTGTAAAAGAGTCAACAAAAACCCTTTTTGTACCAACACTTGCCTTAAGTAGCAAAACAGAATTTCCAGCCATGGAGACAATGCTAAACCATATTTCCCAAAAGCACCTTACCCTTTTTAAACCCTCGCAGGGAGAAGGTGTTCACGGTTCACGAGCATTATGGGAAGCCAACCCAAACAACCAGGAGTACTGGATGGCGCTTACTATGTTCTTCAGTAACCTTAACCTTAAATAGGTAAGTTTTCATTTTTTTTCTCTAGCACATACATCTTAATTATTGGTACTTAACTAGTATTAATGTTGAATATTCGTGTGTTTTTATATTGCTGTATGACAGCGCTTTGTAAATATTTTTATAAATAATAAAAATATTTGACCAGCGGAGAACAACGGTTCGTTTTTATGATAATATTTGCATCAATTTATTCAATAGTAGCGCTTTTGTATTTAGTTGACAGAAAGTAACATAACTTAATTTCATCTCTTTAAATGGAAAACAATCAGCACGAAAAACTTGTGTATCTCATAAATGAGTACACCGAGGACGATGAACCTCCGAGTATTGTCGCTCTTTCCAGCGATGATTCTGAAGTCGCCTTTAGTCTCAACAAGGTTGGGGCACGCACAGGCAAGGATAGAATTAATATCAGCCAACACTCCCGCGATTTTCTTGCAAAGCACTTTCCCACAGCCACCGAAAAGGATTGGAACAGCTGGCAATGGCAAATCAAAAATGGCATCACCACCCACCAGAAACTAGCGTCAATTCTTAATCTTTCCAACGAAGAAGTTGCCGCCATTGCCGATCCACAAAACTCTTTACCATTACGAATTACTCCCTACTATGCTAGCTTGCTTGCAGCAAATAGTTCGGAACATGCGTTACGTAGAACAATGGTTCCTACCATTAACGAGCTGAAACTATCAAAGGGAGAAGAATCCGATCCCCTTTCCGAGGAGGATTGCAGTCCGGTTCCAAATCTTGTTCATCGATACCCTGATAGGGTTCTGTTTTTATCAACCGGTTTTTGCTCGGCTTACTGTAGATACTGCACCCGTTCGCACATGGTTGCAAAAGATAAATGTCATATTGGAATAAAAGCATGGCAACCAGCTCTCGATTATATTTCTAGTCACCCCGAAATTCGTGACGTGCTAATATCAGGTGGCGATCCGCTTACAATGCCCGATTCGCACATTGAATATTTACTAAGTTCAATTCGCGCAATTCCACATGTTGAGATTATTCGAATTGGTACAAAAGTACCTGTGGTTTTACCTCAACGCATTACCCGAAGTTTGGTTTCAATGCTCAAAAAGTATCAGCCTTTATACATGAGCATACATTTTACACACGCTGAAGAGATAACTCCCGAAACTTCGCAGGCATGCAAACGCCTTGCCGAAGCAGGAATTCCCATGGGAAGTCAAACGGTTCTACTTAAGGGAGTTAATGATAATGTTGAAACAATGAAAAACCTTATGCATGGATTGCTTAAAATAAGGGTAAGACCATACTATCTCTATCAGTGCGATCCCATTCCCGGTTCTGCACATTTTAGAACTCCGGTTGCAAAGGGTCTTGAAATAATTAAAGGCTTACGAGGGCATACGTCAGGTTATGCAATTCCAACCTATGTAATTGACGCTCCCGGGGGAGGAGGTAAAATTCCCTTGCTACCCGATTACTATCAGGGAACAATTAACGGCGAAGTTATTCTTAAAAACTATAAGAATAAATTGTTTAAGTATCCCGATTATGTTGCTGAGTAAAGAGCCTTGTCAGAAATCATTTGATTTCGATATTTATGTTTCGAATCCGTAGGATCCCAAGCAGCTTTTCTTTTATTGACAAGAATGCTATTCATCAGGTTGTAAACCTGTTGAAGAATCAATTCTCGGAGGCAGATCCCAAAAAGTTTGACGAAATTCCAGAGGTGCTAAGCAACCCCTTTAAGTACAGGTTTCAATTAATTCTTCTTGTGGCTGACGATAGTCATGGAAACGTTAAAGGGGCTGCATTACTTTACCATGCATCCGATTTAAACTTTTGCTATTTAGATTACATTGCCACAAGCAAAGAACTTTCATCACGAGGAATTGGGGGCGCACTATACCAACGTGTTAGGGAAGAGGCAACTGAGCTTAAATCCATTGGTGTATTTTTTGAATGCTTACCCGATGATTTCGATTTATGTCCCGCCCCACTTTTGTTAAAGCAAAATCAGGCGAGGCTCAAATTTTACGAAAAGTTTGGAGCGTTTCCAATTATTGGAACAAAGTATGAAACGCCAGTGAAAGAAGGTGATACTTGTCCTCCTTATCTTGTATATGATGGATTGGGTAACGAAAATTCCCTAAGTTCAAGGGTTGCAAAAAAAACTGTAAGAGCAATACTTGAACGAAAGTATGGGGATTACTGCCCGCCTGAGTACGTAAATTTGGTGGTAAACTCATTCCGTGATAATCCTGTAAAACTTAGAAGTTCGAGATATCTAAAAAGAAAGACGAATGGGAAGGAAGCGGTTTTAAACTATAAGAAGCAGCTAATTGGACTGGTTATAAATCAGGAACATTCAGTACATCACATTAAAACAAGGGGATACGTTGAGGCACCAGTTCGAATCCCAGCAATTTTGAACGAACTTACTAAACTTCCTTTTTTTACTGAAATTAAAGTTGAAAAATATTCTGACCGTTATATTTTGGAAGTTCATAGCAAAGAGCTTGTCGGTTACTTAAATGCAGTTTGTAAAAAGTTGCAGCCCGAGAAAGCGGTTTATCCTTACGTTTTTCCAATTCGAAATGCTTCTAAACCGCCAAAAGATAGAAGTGTTGCCGCAGGTTACTACTGCATTGACACCTTCACTCCGTTAACCTCAAATTCTTATAAAGCAGCACGCCGTGCAGTGGATTGTACCCTTACCGCAGCAAATTACATTGTTGCGAATAAAACAATTGCGTATTCACTTGTTAGACCTCCTGGTCACCATGCTGAACGAAAAGTGTTTGGCGGGTTCTGTTACTTCAATTCTGCTGCTATTGCAGCAAATATGCTATCTAAATACGGCAAAGTTGCTATGCTTGACATTGACTTCCACCATGGGAACGGACAACAAGATATTTTTTACGGTAGATCAGATGTGTTAACATTATCCATACATGGACATCCCTCGTTTGCGTATCCATACTTTAGTGGTTTCCAAAATGAAAAGGGAGAGAATGATGGGTATGGTTTCAATATCAACCTCCCTTTACCCGAAAACATAAATGTTGAGAAATACACACACACGCTGTCGAAGGCTTTAAAAGTATTGTCGAATTTTAACCCAAATTATATTGTTGTTCTTTTAGGACTTGATACTGCAAAAGGCGATCCAACCGGAACCTGGCCATTGCAGGCTAAGGATTTTGAAGAAAATGGTAGAATAATTGGGAAATTAAAGAAACCTACCCTCATTGTTCAAGAAGGAGGTTATAACACAAGGACCATTGGAGTTAACGCTTCAGCATTTTTTAAAGGAATTTGGGATGGATTTTATCAACTTGAAAAAACAAAACAATGATTGTTGGATTAACTTACGACCTTAGAGACGATTACCTAAAAGAGGGTTACTCAGAGGAGGAAACCGCTGAATTCGATGCTGCAGTTACAATTGATGCAATTGACTCAACGCTTCAGTCTCTCGGGTTTCAAACACAGCGAATTGGGAATATTAAATCATTGGTTAAGGCGTTGCATGGCGACCAAAAATGGGATTTAGTTTTTAACATATGCGAAGGAATGTACGGAATTGGTCGTGAGGCGCAAGTGCCAGCAATTCTCGATGCATATAAAATTCCATATGTTTTTTCCGATCCGCTTGTGCTTGCACTAACTCTTCACAAGGGCCACACGAAACGTGTTGTGCGCGATTTTGGAATCCCAACAGCCGATTTTGAGGTTGTGAACACTTTGTCAGATGTAGAAAAAGTTAACCTCCCATATCCTCTTTTTGTTAAGCCAGTTGCCGAGGGTACAGGAAAAGGGATTGACTCAAAATCGATTGTTGACTCACCATTAAAACTGGTTGATATTTGTGAAGAACTACTTAACCGATTCAACCAACCTGTTCTCGTGGAAACTTACCTTTCAGGACGAGAATTCACCGTTGGTATTATTGGAACAGGCGAAAAGGCTCGGGTAATTGGCGTTATGGAGATTGTAGTTACCGAAAAAGCAGCAGAACCTGTTTACTCGCTTCTTACAAAGGAAACCTGGCATGGAACAGTCGACTACCCAATGGCTACTGGACATGACTACGAAATTTGCGCCGAAACGGCGCTAAAGGCTTGGCGTGCTCTTGACTGTCGCGATGGTGGTAGAATTGATTTGAAGATGGACGAAAACGGAATCCCAAATTTTATTGAAGTAAACCCACTTGCAGGGCTTAACCCCGACCATAGCGACCTACCAATGCTTGCATCAAAAAATGGAATTTCGTTCAAGCAATTAATTGGAACAATTATGGATTCGGCCTTGGAAAGGGTTAGAACTCTTAACACAATCTCAAAATAATTTAGTTAATTAGGTATGAAATCGATAATCCTTTACAACCAGCTTACAGAGAATCCTGGGCCCGACGAAGCCGATGTGCTCGACCAGGTTAAGCTTGTTCGCGAAATGCTTGAAGAGTTAAACGTTGAGGTTGAAGAGCAGCAATTCTCGCTTCAAATCGACAGGGTTGAAAAGTTGCTGATTGAAGCAAAACCAAGCTTTGTGTTCAACCTAGTAGAATCCGTTAATAACAGAGGAAGCCTAATTTACTTTTCTCCTGCCATACTTTCTGCGTTGGCAATTCCTTTTACCGGTGCGGGGTTGGAGGCTACATTTATAACCACATCTAAAACCTTAGCGAAGGAACGAATGCTGGCTCATGGAATTCCAACTTCTCCCTGGTTTAAGCCCAACGCCATACCAGACCTAAATCCCCAAAAGAGATATATTATAAAGCCAGTTTGGGAAGAAGGTTCGCTTGGCCTCGATGAAGACTGTGTTTTTTTCGGTAACGATCCAAAGTTTACCAAGCGGCTTTCAGAAACTGATTGGTACAATTTTTTTGTTGAAGAGTTTATCGATGGTCGCGAGTTTAACCTCTCGGTACTTGCTGGGCCCAATGGCCCACAGGTTTTAAATCCAGCCGAAATAGTTTTTTCGAATTACCCAGCCCATAAGCCCAAGGTTGTGGGCTATTCAGCAAAATGGAAAGAGGATAGCTTCGAGTACAAAAATACGTACCGAACATTCGATTTTAATTCGAGTGATCACAATCTTTTGGAGGAAATCAAGTCAATTGCAAAAAAATGCTGGAATGTGTTTGAGTTGAATGGTTACGCGCGGGTTGATTTTAGGGTTGATGTGAATGGTAAACCTTGGGTGCTGGAGGTTAATGCTAACCCCTGTATTTCCCCCGATTCTGGATTTTATGCTGCCTGTAAGCAGGCAGGAATTCCTTTTGTTGATGCTGTTAGAAGAATTGTGAACGACGTTCCAAATATTCCTCAAAAAATTTAAAGTTCAAGATATGTTAACTTTTCGGAGCGAGCCAGTATTGGCCGATATTGAAAACATTAGGGAAATTATTGCTTCTTCTGGCTTTTTCCAGCCTCACGAAATTCCCGTAGCCGTTGAACTGGTTGAAGAGAGGATAGAGAAAGGGGTTGAGTCGGGCTACAGTTTTATTTTTGTGGAACTTTACGGTGAAACTGTGGCTTACTCATGTTTTGGCGAAATTCCCTGCACAAAAGGAAGCTACGATTTATATTGGATTGCAACCCATGATAAATTCCGAGGGAAGGGTATTGGGAAAAAGTTAATGGGAGAAACCGTGAAGGCTATTGCAAAACTTGGTGGCAGGTCAATTTACATTGAAACTTCGTCAAAGGAACTTTACGAACCAACCCGAAAGTTTTACGAAAACTTAGGGTGTTCAACAGAGGCTATACTAAAGGATTTTTACGACACCAACGACCACAAGTACATTTATAGGCTAGCTGTTTAACTCTTCTGTTGTTTTCTGTTGTAACGATTCCATATGTAAAAAAAATACGCATACAAGTACGTAGGTAAAGGAATTCAGAAGCGATTTAACAACCATTGAAACAACCTTAATGTCGAAATTCTGCGAGAGCAGCTCAAAAAGAATTGAAATTACAAGAACCAAAATAAAAACTAGAAAGAACACCCCAAAAACTGTCCACCACTTTCCCTTTACCAGTTCGTAGGAGTACTTTAATCCTTCAATTGGGTTCTTTGCTCTTAAAACAATGGCATTCATGTAGAAGCTAAGGTAAATTGCAACTACAATTCCGGGAATAATAAGCAGTGTTGTCCCAAGTAGCACTAAAATACCAGCAACAATACTTGATGCCAGAACGGCTGGCAAAAGTTTAAACCCTTTGGCAATCATCTCAGCAAATGAAATCGATTTTCCAGTGGCAAACCCTTCTACCATTAAAATAAGCATTATTCCAGCCAGAGAGGAGAAAAGGAAGGTTGATACGAATGAGCAGCTAATGGCAAGGTAGGTATTCCACTCAACTGTTTTGTCAAGAAAATAAACTGATAATGCCGACCCTACCATTTCAATAAAAAGAAAAATAAGTATAAAATGGCTAAGCCTAAGTTTAATTATTTTGAAACTTCCCGAAATTAAATCGCCAAAGTCGATATCGCTTTTAATCCATTCTGCAAATGCCATTTTCTCAAATTTATATGCTTATTCTAACTTCGTAGCCCGTGTGGGTTCGTACGTTAAAAACCCTTTCATCGTCAAAAATAAGGTATTGTCCCTTTATACCCAAAAGCGTTCCTTCAATTACTGGTTGCTTCTCAAATGAAACAGAATTCACTTTAGCGGGGAACTGCTCAATAGGATAGTTGATTCTATAAATACTATCGTCAGTTTCATTGAACTCAGCAGTGATATTTTTTATTGCCTCAAGGGCAACCCTTTTTTTACTAATAAGATCTAATTCCTCATCGTTACCTGTAAGCATTTTTCGCCAGTTGGTTTTGTCGGCAAAAACCTTTTTCAATGCAACTTCAACTAAACCAGCGTTGTATCTGTTGGGAGTAGTTGCAACTTTAATCGCAAAAACTGCCCCCTGATCAACCCAGCGCGTAGGAACCTGATGATACCGGGTTACCCCAACTTTTAGTCCGCCCGAGAGCGCTAAATAAACGTACTGGTCAACCAAACAATTTTCCTTTGCATACTCCATGTTACGGGCAATGCCTAAGTGGGCTTGGCAAAGTTCGGGTCTTAAAACGCACTCCTCGGTTTGAGGAATCGAAATGAAACAAGGATAACAGTAACCTTGCCCATACGATTTTTTTGTTACCTTCCCGCAAGCCGAGCATACAATTTTACCAGTATACTCCAGCCTTAACTTTTTGCCAATTACACTGTTGAAAACCAGAACCCCTTCGTTAAAATTTAGGAAGTAGTTCGGTTTAAGTATTTCTGAGTTCTTTTCAAACTCAAAGTTCATCTTTTTTAAATTTCCAGTATACATCCATTCGTAGTTAGCAATCAGTAAATGTAGTGTTTTTTGTATTGCTTTTAGTTAAAAGAAGCACAACCGCTTTGTTAAATACTGTTAAAAAACAGTACTATGTATTGCATAGTATATTTTTTAGATAGTATATTTGCAAAACAGAACTACTAATTAAAACATAGTATTGGTGATATGAAAAAAACAGTAACAGTTAGTTTAGGAGGAGTTGTTTTTTGCTTGGACGATGACGCTTACAGGGAGTTGTCGGCGTACCTTAGAAGGCTTGAAATACACTTCTCGAAGGAGCCCGACCGAAAGGAAATCCTTAACGACATAGAGGCGCGAATGGCCGAACACCTGAAAGAAAGGATAACAGGCGAGAATCAAGTAGTAACTCAAAGCGAAATAAAACGAGTTATTGATATAATGGGCGAACCTTCCGAAATTGGAGCAAACGATTCGAAGCGGGAATCGTACCGAAATTCGAGCAGAACTTACCGGCGAATGTACCGCGATCCCGATAACCGAATTCTTGGTGGGGTTTGCTCGGGTATGGCAGCATACTGGAATATCGACCCGATAATAATCCGAATCCTGTTTGTAATTGCTTTCTTCTGGGGAGGAGGAGGTTTGCTGGTTTACATCATTCTGTGGATTGTAATTCCTCAGGCCGATACCATAGCAGAGAAGCTTGAGATGAGAGGCGAACCAGTTACCGCCGAAAACATTGGGAAATCATTTCAGGGAAACGAAAATCAAAATAAAAACTAAAGCGATGACAACATACGTAGACAATGCCAATGCGCAAATGCGAAAAGGTGTGATTGAGCTGTGCATCCTATCCATCCTATCTAGGGGCGATGCTTACACAAACGATTTGATAAACAAACTCAAGGAGGCGCAAATGATTGTTGTTGAGGGAACTCTTTACCCACTTTTAACCCGGCAAAAAAATGCGGGCCTGTTAAGCTACCGCTGGGAAGAGTCGCCTCAAGGTCCACCTCGTAAGTACTACACGCTTACAAGCCAAGGACGTGAATACCTTGACGAGTTGGGAAAGGGCTGGGATCAGCTGGTAGATACTGTTAATTCAATTAGAAACGCATAACTTACCGCCATGAAAAAATCGATAAAAATTAGTCTCGGTGGACTAGCCTTCAATATCGACGAAGATGCATACGCAATTCTCGAAAGTTACTTAAATAAGCTAAAGAGTCACTTGGGCAATACTCCCGAAGCGAACGAAATTATTAACGACATCGAAGCACGCGCATCCGAACTCCTCCTTTCAAAAATTAAGGAGAACGAAAGTGTTACAATAGAAATGGTTCAGGATGTTATTGGAACGCTTGGGGAACCAGAGCAGATTGCCGGCGAAACTGATGAGTCCGCTAACTTTGATTCAACACAAAACGCTACTACACGAGTAAAGAAACGACTTTACCGCGATCCCGACAATGCAGTAATTGCTGGTGTTGCAGGCGGTTTGGGAGCATACTTCAACGTTGATCCGCTTGTGTTTAGAATTATTCTTGCTGCCTTAGTCCTTGCTCAGGGTTTAGGCCTAGTGGCCTACATAATTTTGTGGATAGCTGTGCCCCGAGCCGAGTCGGCTCGTCAGAAACTCGAAATGAGAGGCGAACCCGTTAACCTCGAAAACATTGAAAAAAATATTCGTAAGGAGTACGAAGAGGTGAAAAAGAATCTTCACAAGCAAAATTATTCTGAAACGGCAGATAAAGGAATTTCGTTAGCTAGTCAGTTTTTCCTTTGGTTAGGCCGTTTTTTAGAGATTTTTGCAAAAGTTATTGTTGTTATAGTTGGAGTAGTTTTAATTGGTGCTGCTTTGCTTGCATTGCTTGCAACCGTAGGTTCCCTCTTTTTGGGTGGATTAGCAATTGCAACTATTTTTCCAAGTTTTAGCGGACTTTCGTTTGGCGAATTTTTAGGTTCAACCATCGATCTGGCTTCGTATGCATGGGTTTCAATACCCGTATTTTTAATAATTGCCATTCCGTTAATTTCGTTGGTTTACCTTGGTATCCGTATGTTATTCCGTTTCCGATCAACCGATGGCGTTTTTGGTTCAATTGCCGCTACAGTTTGGGTGCTTTCGGTGGTTACATTAGCGATAGTAATGTTTCTTCAGGCACGAAGTTTCACCATACGTGAGTCGGTTACAGAAAACGTAATGCTAAAACCTTCGGTTGAAACTACTAAAACACTGGTAATAAAAGCGAATAACAATTTCGATGTTGAGGATGAGCATTCCGATCAACCACTTAATATTGATGATTATTCTCTTGCAATGGTTGATGGTTCCATGGTTGTATATGGGAAACCAAAAGTTACTTTCGAAAAATCGAATACTAACGATTTTGAAATGGTTATTGTTCGAAAAGCTAGGGGAGCCACCGCTTCTAACGCAAAAAGAATTGCTAAGAGTATAAACATTGGCTACTCGTTTGCCGATTCAACCCTAGCTCTCGATCCGTTCTTTACTCTTCCAAAGGGCGAAAAATGGCGTATGCAGGAAATATTAATTACAATAAACGTTCCCGAGGGTAAACGCGTTGCAATTGATAGGAATGTAGAAAAAATTCTTAGTACAAACCAGGATTACTGTTTCTGCTGGCCCGATGAAATGGTTGGAAAAACCTGGGTTATGAAAAGGAATAGGATGGTTGAAGCTGACTAATTATGCCTGTGAAATAATTAATTTCCAAAAAAGGTTTTGCTACAAAAAAAAAAGATTTTATATTTGCACCGCCTTTGTAAAAAGGTAAGTAGTATTGACCTATGGTGTAATGGTAGCACAGCAGATTTTGGTTCTGTCGGTCAAGGTT
>CAZLXF010000037.1:0-18566 GCA_964563065.1 uncultured Rikenellaceae bacterium
CAAATATTACGCACGATCATCTCGACTACCATAAAACCTTCGATGAGTACATTAAAGCAAAGAAACTATTCTTTGATGAGTTGCCTGCCAGCGCTTTTGCGCTAACAAATATCGACGATAGGAACGGTAGAGTAATGGTGCAAAACACCAAAGCCAAGGTAAGCAGCTACTCGCTAAAAAGCATGGCCGACTACAAATGCAAAATTATTGAGCAGCAAGCCATTGGAATGCTTCTTGTAATCGATAATATTGAAGTTTGGACCAAACTAATTGGTGAGTTCAACGCTTACAACCTACTTTCGGTTTACTCTACTGCACAACAGCTTGGTTTCGACAAACAGGAAGTTTTACGAATTCTGAGTGAAATGTCGCCCGTTGACGGACGATTTGAACACACGCAATCGCCTAACGGCGTAGTTGCCATTGTTGATTATGCTCATACTCCCGACGCCCTTGAGAATGTAATTGAAGCAATAAAAAAGATTCGTACCGAAGGGAACAAGCTTATTACTGTAGTTGGTGCAGGCGGAAACCGCGATAAAACCAAGCGCCCCATTATGGCTCAAATTGCGGTACAGAATAGCGAACTGGTGATTCTTACTTCCGATAATCCCAGGAATGAAGAACCCGAGGATATTATTGCCGATATGAAGAAAGGAATCGATGCGTCGATGGTTGGAAAAGTTCTAAATATTACCGATAGGCGCGAGGCTATTCGCACTGCTTGCCTTTTGGCATCGAGCGGCGATATCGTTCTGGTTGCTGGGAAGGGGCACGAAACGTACCAGGAAGTTAAGGGTGTAAAACACCATTTCGACGACAAGGAGGAAATTGCCGAAATTTTTAAAACCCTAATGCCATGATATACTACCTGTTCAAGTTCCTAAACGAAATCGACTTCCCCGGAGCAGGGATGTTTCAGTACATCTCATTCCGTTCCGGAATGGCAGTTATTACCTCTTTGGCCATATCGTTGCTTATTGGAAAAAGAATAATTGTATTCCTTCAAAAAAAGCAAATTGGCGAGGAGGTAAGGAACCTTGGACTGGAAGGGCAACTACAAAAAAAGGGAACGCCCACCATGGGAGGAATTATTATTCTTCTATCCATTCTTATTCCAGTATTACTTTTCTGCGATTTGAAAAACATATACATCCAAATAATTCTGGTTACTACTATATGGTTAGGGTTTGTGGGCTTTGCCGACGACTACATAAAAGTTTTTCTAAAAAACAAGGAGGGGCTTTCTGGAAAGTTAAAAATGCTTGGGCAAATTGTATTGGGACTATTCGTGGGTCTAGCGCTCTACTTCAGCCCCGATGTTGTTGTTCGCGAAAATGTTGTAGCACAAAAAAATGTTGATGCAACCGAAATTGTTGAAGGCAACGACCAAACTGGCAGCGGGACTATAACTCAAACCACATACAAGAAAACAACAAAAACAACCATCCCTTTCTTTAAAAACAACGAGTTCGACTACAAATACCTTGTACCATTTAAGGGTGATTGGGCAAACAAACTCGTTTGGGTTGTTTTTATAATTGCGGTAATATTTATTGTTACATCGGTTTCAAATGGCGCAAACCTAACCGATGGGCTGGATGGTTTAGCAACAGGCGTTAGCGGAATTATTGGCACTACGCTTGGCGTTTTTGCATACCTGTCGGGTAATATAATTTATGCCGAGTACCTTAATATAATGTACATTCCCTTAACGGGCGAATTGGTGGTTTTTATGAGCGCTTTTATTGGGGCTCTCATTGGATTTTTATGGTATAACAGCTATCCCGCTCAAGTTTTTATGGGCGACACCGGTAGCCTTGCAATTGGTGGTATTATTGCTGTTTACGCCATTTTAATTCGGAAAGAACTACTTATTCCCATTCTTTGTGGAATTTTCTTCGTTGAAACCCTGTCGGTTATGATTCAGGTTAGCCACTTCAAACGAACCAAAAGGAAGTATGGTGTAGGACGAAGAATTTTTCTTATGTCGCCTCTCCACCACCATTACCAGAAGATGGGCTACCCCGAATCAAAAATTGTTACCCGCTTCTGGATTGTTGGAATTATTCTGGCTGTTATCACGGTTGTAACCCTAAAAATACGCTAATCATGCAAGGTAAAAAGTTGCTTAATAGGATTGTGGTTCTTGGCGGTGGCGAAAGTGGCGTTGGTTCGGCTGTGTTGGCTCAGGTAAAGGGTTTCGATGTTTTCCTCTCCGATATGTCGACCATAAAACCAAAGTACAAAGAAATACTGAATAAGTACAGCATTAAGTGGGAGGAAGGAAAACACACGAAGGAAGAAATTTTTAACGCCGATGAGGTAATTAAGTCGCCCGGAATACCCGATAAGGTTCCCATTATTCAAGAATTATTAGCCAAAAACATTCCTATTATTTCTGAAATTGAATTTGCGGGGCGTTACACCAACGCAAAAAAGATTTGCATTACTGGGAGCAACGGCAAAACCACAACCACATCGCTAATATACTTCATGATGAAACGTGCAGGGCTTAACGTTGGCTTGGCCGGAAACATCGGACAAAGTTTTGCGCTGCAGGTTGCCGAAAACAACTTCGACTACTACGTAATTGAGCTGAGCAGCTTCCAGCTCGATGGAATGTTCACCTTTAAAGCCGATATAGCAATTCTGCTAAACATTACGCCCGATCATCTTGACAGGTACGACTATAAAATGCAGAACTACGTTGAGTCGAAGTTTAGAATAACACAGAACCTTTCAGAGGACGAGTTTTTTATATTCTGTTCCGACGACGAGGTTACTACCGATCAGCTTAACCGAATTGTGCTAAAAGCACAGCAGCTGCCTTTTTCGCAAGAAAAAATGGAGAACCAAACAGCATTCCTTGAAAACAATAGCATATACGTAAACTATAATAACAGCGATTTCAATATGTCGATTAACGATTTGGCGCTCAAAGGGCGACACAATGTATACAACTCAATGGCAGCAGGTATTGCCGGTCATGTACTCAGTATCCGAAACGAAGTTATCCGCGAAAGTCTTTCGGCCTTTCAGGGTGTTGAGCACCGCTTGGAGCACGTTCTAAAAATACGTGGTGTTCAGTACATTAACGATTCGAAGGCAACCAACGTGAACTCAACCTGGTACGCGCTGGAGTCGATGACAACTCCTGTTGTTTGGATTGCGGGCGGAGTTGACAAGGGAAACGATTACACAAGCATTATTCCTTTAGCAAAGGAAAAGGTTAAAGCAATAATTTGCCTGGGAATCGACAATAAAAAAATTCACGATGTTTTTGGCAGCGTTGTTGAAAATATTATCGACACACATTCAGCGAAGGAGGCCGTTCAACAGGCGTACAGAATTTCACAACCGGGCGATACGGTGCTACTCTCACCTGCATGCGCCAGCTTCGATTTGTTTGAAAACTTCGAGGACAGAGGAAACCAGTTTAAAAAAGCAGTAAGATACTTATAATGAATACGATTAAGTTAGTTAATAAGGTGTAGAATGGACAGGGTTTTTGGAAAATACTTTAAGGGCGACAGGGTAATTTGGGTAATTGTTATTCTGCTATCGGTTGTATCGCTACTTGCTGTTTACAGCTCAACAGGTTCGTTAGCGTATCGATACCAGGGAGGAAATACCGCTTACTATTTTCTGAAACAGCTAGGATTTTTAGTAGCTGGGTTAATGGTTGTTTTCTTTACACACCTTATCCCCTACAAAGTTTACTCTTTGCTTTCGCAAGTAATGCTCTACATTGCAATTCCTCTGCAGTTTATTACTCTAATTTTTGGTACTAGCCTAAACCAAGCATCGAGGTGGTTGGCAATTCCAGGGTTAGGAATTACAATTCAAACCTCCGACTTTGCAAAACTTGCATTAATCCTGTACGTTGCTCGCTTCCTTTCGCTTAAGCAGGGCGAAGTCAACGATTTTAAGAAAACATTTGTTCCTCTTGTTATTCCTATAGGAATTGTTTGCCTGCTTATTCTGCCAGCAAACTTTTCAACCGCTGCGCTACTTGGAGTTATTTGCTGGCTTATGATGTTTATAGGCAGGGTAAACCTTCGCTACCTTCTAGGTTTTACTGGAATTGGAGCGGTTGCCGTAGGTTTGTTTATTTTTATTGCACTGCAAACCAACACAGTAAACAGGGTTCAAACGTGGAAAAACCGAATTGAAAACTTTTCCAACGGTGAGGATGGAAGCAACTACCAGGCAGAGCAATCGAAGATTGCAATTGCTACCGGAGGTTTGGTTGGCAAAGGTCCAGGGAAGAGTACACAACGAAATTTCTTGCCACACCCTTACTCCGATTTCATTTACTCAATTATTGTTGAGGAGTACGGTTTAGTTGGTGGCATTCTTATACTATTTTTCTACTCAGCGTTACTGTTTAGAGCAGGATATATTGTAAGAAAGGCGCAACGAACATTTCCTGCGTTTTTAACCGTTGGGTTAACGTTAATGATAGTTTTTCAGGCATTTATAAATATGGGAGTTGCAGTAAACTTAATTCCTGTAACGGGTCAACCCCTCCCGCTGGTTAGCATGGGAGGTACATCGCTACTGTTCTCAAGCGTTTCGTTTGGGATACTACTAAGCATAAGCAGAAGTCAAAACAAAGCAGAACTTTTTGAAGGTGAAGAGCTACCTAAAGGTGATAATTAGCGGCGGCGGAACGGGAGGACACATCTTCCCAGCCATTTCCATTGCCAATGCGTTACGGGAAATTGACCCTAACGTAGATATCCTTTTTGTGGGGGCGCTTGGCAGGATGGAAATGGAGCGCATTCCTGCTGCAGGTTACCCAATTAAAGGGTTACCCGTTGCTGGGTTCCACCGTAAGTTAACCCTTAAAAATATTACAGTAGTTTTTAAACTCCTAAAAAGCATGCTGCTCGCCAGGAGTATTGTAAAAAGTTTCGAACCAAACGTTGTGGTTGGGGTTGGAGGTTACGCAAGTGGACCAATTCTTAAGGTTGCGCAGCGCATGAATATTCCAACCCTTATTCAAGAACAAAACTCGTTTGCCGGAGTAACTAACCGACTACTTGCAAAGAAGGCTAAAACTATTTGCGTTGCCTACGAAGGAATGGAAAAATATTTTCCGAAGGAAAAAATAATGCTCACAGGAAATCCTGTTCGACAAGGATTAACCGAAATCACAAATTTAAAAGCTGAGGCATTCTCATTCTTCGGCATTACAAATGCGAGTAAGGTAGTTCTTGTTTTAGGCGGAAGTTTAGGTGCGCGTTCAATTAACGAAAGCATTCTCAAGGGGATTGATGCTATTGCATCAAGTAAAGACATAACGGTAATTTGGCAAACCGGCAAACTTTACATCGATGAGGTTAAAGAAAAAATGGAAGATGTAAATGCAGAAAATATTAAGGTTTTCGATTTTATCAATCGCATGGATTTGGCTTACGCAGCTGCCGATGTGGTAATTTCCAGAGCCGGTGCAGGAACAATATCGGAACTATGCCTTGTGGGCAAAGCGTCCATTCTGGTTCCTTCGCCAAACGTTGCCGAAGACCACCAAACCATGAATGCAAAGGCTCTGGCCGATCAGAATGCAGCCATACTGATTTCCGATTCCGAAGCACAAAACAATCTCGTAAAAAAAGCAATTGAACTGATTAACAGTACCGAAACATTAAAGGGCATGGAGCAAAACATAAAGAAGATGGCGCTTCCTAACTCGGCACAAATAATTGCGCAAAAAGTTATTGAACTGGCAAAGGTCGAATAATAACAGTATATGGATATTGAAAATATACATAGGGTTTACTTAATTGGTATAGGCGGCATTGGCATGAGCGCTTTGGCTCGGTATTTCCTTTATTTGGGCAAAGATGTGGCGGGTTACGACAGCACGCAAACCCAACTCACAGCAAAACTTGAAGAGGAAGAAATAAACATTTGCTACGTTGATAAAGTAGGAAATATTCCCGAGGATTTTATTGAGAATCCGCTAACCACCCTTGTTGTTTATACTCCTGCAATTCCCCAAAGCCACAAACAGTTCAACTTTTTCAAGGCAAAAGAATTCAAGGTAGTGAAGCGAGCCGAAGCCCTGGGTGCCATATCCAAATCGTTTACAACCTTAGCTGTTGCCGGAACCCATGGAAAAACAACAACTTCAACCATGGCGGCACACTTGCTTTGCCAAACCGAGCAGGGTTGCGATGCTTTCCTTGGCGGTATCGCCAAAAATTTCACCAGCAACCTTGTGCTGCGCGACAATGGTTCGAACAGGCTTGTTGTTGAAGCCGATGAGTTCGACCGCAGCTTCCTCCACATCGAACCCAGCCTAGCAATTATTACGTCAATTGATGCGGACCATTTGGATATTTACGGAACACACGATGAAATAAAAGCAGCATTCAAACTATTCGTTAACAATATAAAAGATGGTGGCGTTCTTATTGCTAAGAAGGGGTTGGAGAATATTGTGAACAACAGGAACGACATTAAAACCTACACATACTCAACCAACGAAGGGTCAGACTTCTACGCCAGCAACCTTTCACCCGAAAACGGCTTTTACAGCTTCGATTTTGTTACACCATTCGGCATTTTCAAAAACTTTAAAATGGGAGTTTTAGGGAAATATAACGTTGAAAATGCAATAGCAGCTTCGGCTGCTGCTCTTATTTGGGGAATCAGTATCGAATCGCTTAAAGCTGGGCTGGCTTCCTTTAGTGGCGTTGAGCGGCGTTTCGAAGTTAAATATCAAAGTAAAAAATGCATCTACATCGACGACTACGCCCACCATCCTGAAGAAATTAAAGCGGCCATTAGTTCGGCTCGTGCAATTTTCCCTTCACGAAAAATAGCTGGAATTTTCCAGCCGCACTTGTATTCACGAACCAAAGATTTTGCCAAGGAATTCGCCGAAAGCCTCAGCCTGCTCGATGAGATAATTCTTCTCGATATTTACCCTGCCCGCGAGGAACCCATTGCAGGAGTAACTAGCGAAATTATTTTCAATCAGGTTAAAATAAAAGAAAAAGTACTTTGCTCCTACTCCGAACTTATGGGCATAGTTCAGAAAAAACAGTTCGATGTTCTCCTTACAATGGGCGCCGGGAGTATCGACAAGCTAACAGAAAAAATTGCATCAACCCTAAATAAAGCGAACGGCTAAATGAAGAAGTGGTTAAAAATAGTGCTTAATATTTTAAAATGGACAATGGTTTTTGCCTACTTCATTGTTATTCTTTCATTTGTAAGTAGCAAGAACCAGCAGGTTGTATGCTCAAAAATAAATGTTAACATAACCGATAGCCTAAACAATGCATTTATTACGTACCGCGATGTTCTTCGTTTAATTGAGAAGAAGAACGACTCGCCCATTGGCAAACCACTTTGGATGATTAACACACATGAACTTGAACAACGATTCAGAACTCAGAATACGGTAAAAGACGTTGCCATTTACAAAACTTCCAACGGACAATTAAACGTAAATGTTACCCAACGAATCCCAATGGTTCGAATTATCAATAAACGAAACCAAAGCTACTACATCGACTCCGAGGGTCAACTCCTGCCCCTATCGAGAAACTACACCTCACACGTTTTGGTAATTAACGGGAACATTACCGAACCTTTTAAAATATCGCCAAATATAAAGGTTATGGACTGGGCCGATAGTTCTGGTAACGAATCCTGCCCGCTAATTTGCAATTTATACCAGCTGGCAAAATTCATTAACGACGATTCCTTCTGGAATGCACAAATAGGCCAAATTTATGTTGATGGTCCAAACGATATTGAACTGATTCCTCGAGTTGGGCTGCACGTGGTTCAGTTTGGCGACTTAAACAACATCGAAACCAAATTCAAAAAGCTTAAACTATTCTACGAGCAGGCCTTACCTGCCGAGGGATGGAACAAGTATAAAACCGTTAACCTCAAGTACAAGAATCAAATTGTATGCACAAAAATATAAATACTATGGCTAATCAAAATGAATACGTAGCTGCAATCGACCTGGGAACAACCAAAATTGTTTCCATAGTTGGGAAAAAGAATCCCAATGGCAAGCTGCAAATTGTTGCGCACAGCAAAACCCAATCCACGGGCATTAAACGTGGCGTGGTACTTAACATCGAAGAAACCGTTGCATCCATTCAACGTACCGTTGAGGAGGTTCAGTTGAAGTCGGGTATTATCCTTGGCGAGGTGTTCGTTGGAATTGCAGGGCAGCATATTCGCAGCGTTCGAAACAGGGGTTACATTAACCGCGACACCGATGACGTTATCGGTTTCGAGGATGTACAGAAACTTATCGACGACATGTTTAAAATTCCTACCGAAGTTGGGGAAGAGATTCTTCACGTTCTTCCACAGAACTTTATTGTCGATAACGAGTCGGGTATAAAAAACCCCATTGGCATGTCGGGACGAAGGCTAGAGGCGAATTTTCACATAGTAATTGGAAAAACCTCATCGGCAAAAAACATCGAGAAATGTGTCGACAGGGTTGGCTTAAAAGTTAACGACCTTATTCTTGAGCCGTTAGCTTCTGCAGAAGCGGTGCTCACCGAGGATGAGAAGGAAGCCGGAGTTGTGCTGGTTGACATTGGTGGTGGAACTACCGACGTTGCCGTTTACTACGAAGGCATAGTTAGGCATACAGCAGTTATTCCTTTTGGGGGGAACGTAATTACCAACGATATCAAGGAGGGTTGTTCCATTCTTCCCCGCCAAGCTGAGTCGCTAAAAATTCAGTTCGGTTCGGCTCTAGGCGATCTTGCTCCCGACGATAAAATTGTTACCATTCCCGGTATCAGTGGGCGCGAACCCAAAGAAATTTCGTTTAAAAGCCTCGCCTACATCATCCAAAGTCGCATGGAGGAAATTATTGATACCGTTTACTTCGAAATTGAAAATTCTGGGTTTACCGAAAAGTTAAGCGCAGGTATCGTGCTAACTGGTGGCGGTGCGCTTCTAAAGCATCTCTCGCAGCTGGTGAAATTTAAAACGGGGTACGACGTCCGCATTGGCTTCCCAACCGAGCAGCTTGCTGCCGATTACTCGGAAGAGATTAACCTGCCAATGTTCTCAACATCCGTTGGCCTTGTTCTTAAAGGGTTTGAACACATGGAAACCCTTAAGCGTATGAGCCACGAGGATACCATCGATAACGAAGTTGAAGAACAAGAAGTTACCCAGCAAGAAAAAACAAACATCAGGAAACTAAACGTTATTGAAAAGTTCAAGCAAAAATTTACCGAGATTTTCGAGGTAAACGATTCTGAAATGTAAAAAAGTGTAACCTAATAATCTGCATTACCATGAGCGAAGATTTAATTAACCTAGATTTCACACCCAGCAAAAAGTCTATAATCAAGGTTATAGGTGTGGGAGGTGGAGGAAACAATGCAGTTAACCACATGAGCCGCTTAGGCATTAAGGATGTTGATTTTGTGGTTTGCAATACCGATTCGCAAGCATTGGCCAACAGCCCTGTTGAAATAAAAATCCAGCTGGGCTCATCACTAACCGAAGGTCGCGGAGCCGGCAATAAACCCGAAATTGGGAAACAGGCCGCCATCGAAAACCTGAACGATGTTACCGAAGTGCTGAGCGATAGCACAAAAATGGTTTTTGTAACAGCCGGAATGGGCGGAGGAACTGGAACCGGTGCTGCACCAATTATTGCCAAAGCTGCAAAGGAAATGGGAGTACTTACCGTAGGCATAGTTACCATTCCTTTCCGCAACGAGGGCAAACGCCGAATTGCTCAAGCGCTTGAAGGAATTGAGGAGCTGGAAAAGCATGTCGATTCGCTGCTGGTGATTAACAACGAGAAAATCCGTGAAATTTACGGCGACCTCAGGCTCTCCGAGGCCTTCTCAAAGGCCGATGATGTTTTAGCCATTGCGGCTAAAGGTATTGCAGAAATAATTACGGTTCATGGTTACATAAACGTGGACTTTGCTGATGTTGAAACCGTTATGCACGACAGCGGCGTAGCCATAATGGGATCGGCCATGGCCTCGGGCGAAGACCGTGCATTAAAGGCGGTTCAGGCAGCGCTCGCATCTCCTCTGCTAAACAACAACGATATTTCTGGGGCGAAGAATATTCTCCTTAACGTTACCTCTGGGGAAGATGAAATTACAATGGATGAAATTGGGCAAATAACCGACTTTATTCAATCGGCAGCTGGCGAAACCGCCGATCTTATTTGGGGTAACGGTAACGATCCCAACCTGGGCGAGAACCTAAATGTAACAATTATTGCAACCGGATTCTGCACAAATAGTATCCCCGAACTTTACAACCGCAAGAAACAGGTTGACATAATTCCGCTCGATGGGCAGGGACCCTCGAACCGTCAAATTGAACAATCGATTTTTGAGGTTAAGGATAAACCCACTGCATCTCCTCGACGTGAAAAACCCGCCCCCGATCAGAAACAACGAATAATTGAATTCGAATTGCCTATTCCTGCTGCTGAACCCATTAATGCTAACGCTGAAAACGATGCAACCGATTTTATTGTAAAAACGGCAAGTCCCAAAGCTAGTCCATCGGCAAATGAACAAAAACCGAAAATTTTGGAAAATGCCTCATCAAACATGAGCGCAATCCATTCCATCGATCAACTTGAGAAGGAACCTGCCTACAAGCGTAAAAACATTAAACTCGACGACACAAACTACTCCGACAAAAAAAATGTTTCGCGAGTTGTTTTGAAACAAGATGATGGTGACATTTTTCTACGAAACGACAATGCATACCTACACGATAATGTTGATTAAAACCCAATAGCCATGACACTCGAGGAAAGAATAAACAATGATATAAAAGCTGCCATGATGGCAAAAGAGAAGGTTCGCCTTGAAGCTCTTCGCGCTATTAAAAGCGCAATTCTCCTTGCAAAAACCGAAAAGGGAGCAAGCGAAGGAATCGCTCCAGAAATGGAAACGAAGTTGCTGCAGAAGCAGGTGAAACAACGGAAGGATTCAGCCGACATTTATAAGCAGCAGAACAGACCCGAACTGGCCGAAAAGGAGCTGGCCGAAGCCAGCGTAATTGAGGAGTATCTTCCAAAAATGCTTTCCGACGAGGAGTTAACCGCTGAGGTTAAGAAAGTTATTGAACAGGTTGGCGCCAAATCGCCAGCCGATATGGGAAAAGTTATGGGAGTTGCAACAAAAAACCTCGCTGGGAAAGCCGAAGGTAAAGCCATTGCCGATAAGGTAAAATCATTGCTTGCAGCAATGTAGTTGCAGTAATTATCAACAAAAAATCCCCAGAAAAACTGGGGATTTTTTGTTGTGGCAATGTATTTAAATACCAATAATTGTAAAGTCAACTCGTCGGTTCTGGGCACGCCCTTCGGCCGTTTTGTTGCTAGCTTTGGGTTTCGAGAAACCGTGGCCCTTCGACTCGATACGATTTGCCGGAATTCCCTGTTTAATTACGTAATCGGCAACTGATCTCGATCGCTCCTCAGAAATGGTTTGGTTAATGGTTGCTGAACCAACATTATCGGTATGCCCACCAATTTCAACCTTCACGTTTTGGTACTCGCGTAGGAATTCAACCAGCTGATTAAGCGAGCGATACGATTCGGGTTTAAGCGCTGAACGTCCAGTTTCAAAGTAAATATTCTCAATATCAACCGACTGACCCACCTCAATTGGAGTAACGTAGAAGTTTTTAGGGATTTTGGTCATCGGTGCAACATTGGTTAAATCAACCGGCTCAAACTTGTTGTAGAAGTTTATTACCCTTGGGGTAAGGTCGTAATTGAATCCTACCGGCAGTTTCAATGTGTACGATGCTTCCTTGGAATCGTAAGTAAACGCAGGCGATTCAACCCCGTTAACTCGCATGGTGGCAACGTAGCCTTCCTCCAGCTGTTTCCCGGTTTTAGTGTTAATAATTTTCCCGTTTAGAGTAACCATGTTTGCATCTTCGCGTTCGGCGAAAATATTTTGGTTAAAAGTGGTAAATTCAACGTAACCTTTAAGGTCAACAATATTATCGAGCGAACGATGATTCTTTGCAGCAATTGTAAGGTTGTGCTCCACTCCAAATGGCAATCGAACGGTAAACTTCCCTGAAACAGGATCAATTATTATTGAATCGGCAGGCTGCCCGTTAATCATTAACGTTGGTAGTGCGTCGCCCAAAATTGGGGTAAACGAAGTGTTATTAAGGGCAACACCATTGAGTTGAACCCAAGGAACCGAAGTTACGTTTAGCGTAATATTCTCTTCTTTGTATGCGTTAACCTCCGAAACATCAACCGTTATAGTTTCTCCTGTAAAGTTTGGAATATTGGGAGTGAATTTGTAAACCTGTCCTAACGGAAGTAATGCTTGGAAAGCAGCAGAGAACTGATCGTACTTAACCGAATCGGATTCCACTCCGTTAATCAAAACCCTTGGCTCCTTCTCCATTGAAACTGGCAGGTTGGTTCGTGTGTCAACAAAACGCCCTTTAACCAGAACAAATGGAATTGCGGAGAAGTAAAGGTTTATTTTGGTTTCGGAGTACTCGCGCACATTTGTTAAATCAATATCTGTAGAAATTCCATTCCACTTGTCCATTTCAGGGGTAAGTGTCCACGAGAAACCAAGCGGGAGCAAAGCTTCATACGAAGCTGAACCCCGGTCAACTGTGAGCGCAGAGAATTCCTCTCCATTTACCAATATTTTGTAATCGTTGTCTTCAAGCATCAATGTTTGGTCGGCTTGGTTAAGAATTAACCCCGTAACGCGAACAAATGGGTTCTCCTCATAAATTTTCACTCTAAAAATGTCCGATTTCCCCAGCGAATTGGTAATTGATGAGTAGTAAGCCCAGCTACCCTTCGAATTCAACTTGTAGTACGAATCCCAGTTCCGTGTATTTATTGTATCGGTTAGCCTCTTTGGAGCAGACCATACTCGATAAGAATCATCTGTTCTGTCGGCATAAAAAATATCGAAGTTATCCCTTCTTTTCTCGTAGCTGGCAGAGAAATATAATCTTTTTTTATCGTGTGTAAGGAATGGCGTTTCTACGCTTCTCGCCTTATTGGCTTCCTTTGGACCTCCCCTAATAAGCTTTGGCTTAGAGTAAACGCCATCGTCAACCTTTTTCGAAACATAGGTTAGCAGTTTGGTTCCATCAGCTTTTTTGGAAAAGGAAGTAAACAATATTTCCTCATCGGGGCTCATGAAAGCGGTTGCTACCCTTCCGATATTTTTTCGTTTTAGCCCCTTAACTTTTATTGGAATTGGAGCTGTCCAAATATTTTCTCCCAACCTTTCAATAATTGAAAAGCCACGTGTTAGCCAACGGTTTCCTTTCTCGTTGAAACGTCCAATAATTAGGTACGACTTACCATCCTCCAATGCTGAAAGAATTGCGTTGTATTTACCAATATTCACTGAGTTGGGAAGCCTTTCAGCCTTTCCCCATGTGCCGTCTTCCTGAAGCTTCGAACACCAAATATCCTGACTATCATCTTTCCCAAAACGATTGTCGGGATGGTTAACCCTATTGAAAAACAACATTTTTCCATCAATGGAAATTACTGGATTAATTTCGGAGTACTTCGAGTTAACGTTAGTTCCAAGGTTCTGCGGTGTGAAAGAGGTTTGTGCCTGTGTTAAAACAACACACATAACTAAGGCAACAACAACACCTAACGATTTTATATAATGCTTCATAACTTTATTCTATTATCGGTAGTTCACAATTTATTACTAGCGGTAAGGCAATCCTTGTTGAGTTTTAACCCTTCCGAAAACCAAATTAATTCCAAACCTAAAATTCACGTTTGTAAACGTAAGGGCGTTGTTTTTGCTGGTTGGGAAAAAGTAGTTATCGGCCATCATGTAAATTTGCACTGGACCGGGCTTCACAAGAAGTCCAAACCCAAAATTCGATGCTGTTCGCTGGTTAAAAGAAGCCGAAAGCATCAGGTTAAAGGCTCTACCAAGCCCTTGCGAGGCTCCAATGGTAAAAGCTGGGTAAACCTTACGGTTAACGGTTGTATAAAATTGTACCGCAAGGTTAGTTCTTTTTGCCAGCTGGTAGTTGGCCATTAGGTAAAATTTTGGCGATAACCAGGTTGTGTATGCACCCGTAAAGGTTTGATCGTCGAAATTTCCAATAAAACCATCTATCAAACTATCAACGTTAAAACTTTTATTATATAGGTAATCTGATAAGGCGTCAAACCCATCAAATGTGGCATCGCCACTAATGTTTGCATGTTTTGTGCTGTCGCTCCAGCTAATAAACCCAACATCGCTAAAGGAGAATGTAAAGGTTGTACGCTGATCGTACTTATACGAAACGCCACCACTTAGAGCAAATCCGGGGTTTCGGAAGCGAGTAAAGTAATCAATTAGGTAATCGGTATTTCCAAACTTATCAGTGTTAAACTCTGGCGAAAATAGTTCAGAATCCTCAGTGGACACGAAATCAACTGGCATTCCAGATGTGTATAAAGTTGCGTCAGCGTTTACTGTATGAGCGTACATGTCGTCATCGATGCTAAGCTTCAAACTTGTTGGCTTCATGTATGCATTTGAGAGACCCTGAAGCAAGCTAAGTCTTCCTCCAAAAACCCACTTGTTCACTTCGGTTGAAAGGCCAACGGTGTATTCTCGGTAAATGCTTGCGTTTAAACCAAGCGGAGTAAAATCTATTTCACCTCCAACCATCGAGCCGTTACCTTCAACAGCGAAGCGGAAGAGATCCTTTGGGTAGAAAAATGATACTTCATGATTCTGACGTGTAGCAAACCAAAAATCCCAGTTGTAAATTTTTAGTCGAACGTGGAGTATTTCTATACCTGCATTAGCAAATAGCATATTCTGCTCCTTTAAAGCATCGGGTATAAGCTTTGGGTCGATAATAAGTGAATCGGTTACCGTATCCCAGTATGAAATGGTTTTGGGTACAAAACCATTGTGAATTCCCTGCACGTTTACCGACGAAAGCATTGGTAATCCAATGCTAAGAGTGTGCTCTGCTCTGGCTGTAGGGTTCAGATATGTTGACTGAAAAATATTGCCAAAATAGGTTAGCCCCAAATCCGATTGTGGCAAAGCCACAAGGCTGGCCAGTAAAATTAGTATGGTAATTGAAATCTTTTTCACGGCTCTAGTTTGAAAGGTCAATAGTTAACGTAGCGTAAATACTCATCTGCACACCCATTGTATTAGTTGACAAAACCTTAACACTTTGTCCATCGGTTCCCCCTGTATGCACCCTGTAGAAGAAAACTATAGAGTTCGATGCTGATATTTCATCGTACTTAGTTTTTGTAAGTTCAATAGTAGAGTATCTATCGGTAACTCCGTTTGATTCGCCATTGGCATCCACAGGAGCACTATCAATAAACCAGTCGTCTTCATCCTCGCTAAAGAACTGATCAACCACATTCCCATCAGCATCAAGAAACTCTGCCTGAAATGCCATGTCGAAAGGGATTCCGTTGGAAAACTTAAACTTAATCATAACCTTGGGCTCAGCCTGTTGGCCTGCTTCACTAAAAACATTCGACAAATCGGGCCATTCAAAGTTTGCCAACGTATCCGACATAACGTGGGTTGTAATTCTTCCATAAAGTGGAAGGGTGATATCCGAAATAAATGAAATTGTACTGTTTCTTCTCACAAACTGATTATGGTTATCGGTATTGTCGCCAATATTGAACAAAGCGTCAATATCGAGTATGCTGGGCGCCATTGCAAATGCATTGGAAATATTGGAGTTAGTTGTATTAAGGTTAAACGTGGTAGAGGTGCTTTCATCGGTAGTTGTAGCAATGGGTTGCACGTTGTTTGGCTCGGTTATGGTTAAATCATTGCCTGTTGAAACACCAGTATTGGTAACTGGAATTACGTCGCCCATGTTATTCAGAAATTCAAATTCGGGGAACAGAAACGACATTGGTACGCCAAAACTGCTAACTGCTGTTAACGCTAACGATGGTTCTTCAAAATACTGTTCAGCAAGAAGCGTAGAACTAAATATATTTATGTAATACTTAATACTTTCATTTAGGAATGAGGCATTAAATTTACCAATTATTAATTCGTACTCAGGTTCAATAACCTCAATGAAAACCTGAATACTACCTTCGGTGTTGGTATTTCCACTCGATGTAAGCGTAGCTTCTAACTCATAGCTAAATGAATTATAGGTCCCCGCATCGGTATTGTGAAGGCTCATAATGTAGTTGCTGAGCGCCCTTGAGTCGGAAGTGCTGCTACCTTGAGTAGCTAAGTTAAAGGGCAAAACATACATGGTTCCGTTAAGGTTTGAAAGTGAAGTAATTCGTAAAAAACCCGAAACCTGATGGTTAAATCCGTTCTCAATTCTAACGCTTAACGTTCCCTCGTTAAAATGAATATCCTTTAGTTCTGCCCCAGAAATGGCGTTAGCATTTTCGGAAAAAGTTTCGGAAAACTCAACCTGCGAGCCAGCTGGAAATGTTGGTGGAACCAACCCACTTGGTAAGCTAACATTTTGGGAGTACGACAAGGGGCTAAATGTGAAAAGTTCACTGGCGCTACTTAGCTGCATAGTATCGCGGAATGCCATGTAGAACATGGTTGTTCCCGGCAACGTATCAACTATGGTGTTAGCATCGCTTCGTTCAACCAACTCCCTGAATGTAATTGTAGAATTAATAACTGGCATTACATAGGAAGGGTTTATAGGCTCTATTTTCACCTTCTCAAATTCCTCCAAATAACAACCACTCAGCATGAGTGGCAGTAAAAGGTAGATTAAACTTTTTCTTTTCATCATGGTTCCTGTTATAGTAGTGATTCCTAAACAATAATTACCTCACTAATTGGCTGGTAAGTTAATAATTTATCATTTCACAACAAATGCAATCAATAAAAAGTTAACAAACCGTGTTTAAAACAAAAAAGGGAAGCGTATGAAGTCTTCCCTTTAATATTTTATGATTAAAAGTTTCTAGAAGAACTTTGAACGCTTATCGTCAATATTTGCTTTCGTTTTAATGGCTTCGTATGCTTCGCGCGAAGCTCTGCTTTGCATGGTTGTGGTTAACCGTTTCTTCTCTGACAACACGTCGCCTTCTTCTAGGTTAATAGCATCAACTGAAATTAGTACTACACCTGAATTTCCTTCGATTGGACCAACAACTTTACCTTCCTCAGCATTTGTGGCGGTACCTATTACTGCAGGCTCAAAACCAAGCGATGAAACGGAGTACGACGAGAAACTAACACCTGTTGCATTCTGTACAGGAACGTTTAATGCTGTTCCAATATCTTGAATAGTAGTCGCTTCTGCCATTGCATCAGCTATTTCGCTGGATAACATTTCTGCCTTCTTTTCACGAATAACTTTTGCTTTTACGTCCTCCTTCACATCCTGGAGTGGCGCAACACCTTCCTCTTTTACGTTTGCCAGAGTGGCAACTACAAAGTTCTCGCCAAATTCAAAAACTGGTGAAACAATGTGCTTATCAGAACGATATGCCCAACGTACAAGCTCTCTTGGGTTTTCTAGCCCAGCAACTCGCTTATCGTTTTCACGAAGGTTCGAAGCCAAACGTTTTGTTAACTTATTCGCTTGTAAAGCTTCGTTGAACTTCTCGTAAGTATTGTTAACTCCTGCAAACTCGCTAGCTCTTGAGTAAATTGCCTGGTAGGTACGTGTACTTGGAACAACCTTACGCTCAAGAATTGCTAATTTAACTTTTCTCGATGGTTTCCCTTTGTCTAAAACCTCAATTATGTGGTAACCGTAATTGGTTTCAACCACCTCAACTTCACCTTTTTTACCATTGAAACAAAAATCGTTGAAAGGTTTCACCATCATTCCCTCGGGGAACCAGCCTAAATCACCACCCTTACTAGCTGAGCCTGGATCGTCGGAGAAGTTGCTCGCAATGCTTGCGAAGCTTCCACCTTTCTTAACAACTCTAAGTAAACTATCGGCTTTCAACTTCACTGAATCCTTCTGAGCAGGACTCATACTGTTTGTTCCCAGAAGAATGTGGCGTGCTTTTACTGAATCGGGGAGGCTGGCAACCTCAACAATGCGTGCAATTTTGTATGATTCACCATCGAAGTATGGACCAAATGTTTCGTTTTCATCCGACTTTTCAGCCCACTCGTTCAACTCCTCATCGGGCATTTGCCCCATTTTGAAGTACTTGTCTTCGAATTGAGAATCGGAGTTAAGGTTAACGAATTGCACAGGTTCCTTGGAGCTGGCGAACTCTTTGTTAATCTTTTGAATCCACTCTTCGGCAATTTTGTTATCGTCCTCGGAAGGAACTATTGGAAATACAACGTACTCAACATCGCGAAGCGAATTCTGCTGAAATTCCTGAGAATTGTTGTTATAGTAATCCTTTATTTCGCTTTCGGTAACCTGAACAAGCGAATCGTTAATGGTTGAGTAACGTTTCACTATGTAACTAAAATCAACCTTCTTGTTTCTATTCTCGGCAGAATGTTTTGCCTGCAGGTCGGTAACATACATACCTTTTTTAACAAGGTTGTTATACTTTGTAAATAGCCTGTCCTTCTTAATTAGCTTTTCAATGTAAA
>CAZLXF010000038.1:0-18547 GCA_964563065.1 uncultured Rikenellaceae bacterium
GTTAACCGAAAGGTTGAACCTTCCTGCTTCATACGGGTTAAGGCATAAAGCAGCACTTGGACTATCAGAAACTACCGATGCCATTGTTGTGGTTGTTTCGGAAGAAACGGGCAGAATTGCTCTAGTATATGAAGGGAATATAAAAATTGGTATCTCCAGCATCGAACTTCAACAACTTTTGGAGAAAAAACTACAGGAGTAGATATAAGTTTATAGTAGAGTATTTAAGACAAGTAGCTACTATCCCGCTGATTATAAACCCGAATGAAGTTTTCAATTGACCTATCGTAACCCATCTCAATATCGTTAGGGAAGTAGCAGGCAGGTAACTCGCCCCTTTGCCTATGGTAAGAAATACAATCGCAGCAAACTCCCTTTTTGGAGCAGCTATAGGTACAATTACAGTTGTTCTGATTAACTTGTTTCTTACAATCCATAAGAATCTAGATATCAACTATTCATCAGCACCATCATCGTCACCGTTGTCATCTTCTTCATCATACTCAGTAACAACAGTAATATCGAATATAAGAGGTTCGTAGGGACGAATATTTCCGCTTCCCGTGGCGCCGTATGCTTTATTGCTTCTAATAAGTACAGTTGCCGAACCTTCCCTACGTAATCGTTTTAGCACCAGGGAAAATCCCTCGATCAATTCAGTACTTTCAACTATCATCTCCTTAGGAATGTATGAACTGCCAGATTGGTATAATCCGTTTTCAATTGCAACAGATTCAATGTTTGTATCAAATACGTAACCATCAATAAAACGTCCAACGTAATTAACTTTAACCATGTTATCTTTTACGAAGTAATCTCCAAGACCCTCATTAACCTCAAGGTAGTATACGCTATCGCGCATAATGGTATCCTGAATTCCAAAAGGGAAATAATCGGTAAGAAAATTTTCAATTATTTCAGTTTCTCGGGCTTCGGGATCCTTAACAACCTCTTCTAGTTCAATATCGATTATAACCGATGCGTAAGGACCTTGTCCTTTATGCAATCCACCACCCCAAGCTAAACTCGACGGCATAATGAATCGTGCTTTGGCAGGCGGTTTCAGCTGCGATATACCTTCGTACAAACCAGCAATAAGATTTATTTCATTGAATAATTTATAGTTCGGAACATACCTTGTAGTGGCTGTATAAATATTATTGAGGTATGCGGTTGTATAAACGTTAGTTTCAAATACAACACCATCGAGGTTCATGGCTGTATAGTTGTAAAGTATGTAATCGTCTTCCTGTGGTGCTTCACCTTCACCCTGCTCATGTATAATTGAGTATAAACCTGTTGCGCTGGGTTGTAAATTGGGGTAATGAATGCTCATGTATGCTTCAAGGCGAAGCAACTCTTCCGTCTCACCATTATTAACTTCTTCCTCACATGATACGAATGAAACCATTGCTAACATTCCCGCAAAAAACCAAAAAAATCTTTTCATAAAATTTTTACTTTGTTTTTAAACTATCTAATCGAATTTCGTATTGTAATGGTGTGTATTGCTCAACACCATAATCGCTATTACCATCAACCCCATAACCAATAGGTGAAGGCACTATAAGATTTGCTCTTTCACCAGGCTTTAAAAGCGTAAATCCAACGGATAAGCCGAGGGGCATTTCGTTATCACCAATAACAACTTGTTGGTTGGGATATTGTGTTTCTGTAAAAATATTTCCATCGGGAGTAATACCAGTGTACCAAGCATACACCGTATCGCCTTCCACGGGATTTGAACCCGATGCTGAAAATGATGCTATGCTATACCACAGTCCCGTGTTGTGTTCAGAGAACCTGTAGCCTGCATTATCAATCAACTGCCGAATAATTGCCCTCTCGTTTCGAATACTGCTATTGGTTACATAAATTATATCAACATCGTACCCTAAGGGCGACCATTGGCCTATGGGGCCAATATTTTGATTTCCAAAACCATAAACCGATGAAAAAACAATTTTTGATTGTTCGTATTCACGGCATAGTAACATTCCACGGTTTAAGCCATCAACAAGTTCACCCGAACCTGCAACGAAAACAATAGAATCGAAACTCCGAGTGGTTGTATCTAAGTCTGCAGCAATTGCTTCCGACTTAATATTTGTTTCAAAAACTTTATTATCGAGCGTGTAACCTTTAAACCAAAAAGCAACTGTATCACCAGTGGTTACCGGATAACTGTAACCGGGTGTAACAACAGCATGGTAAACGCCGTATTTATACTCAAAATCGTAACTAGAAAGAAAGCTTTCAATCTTTTTATTCTCAGCAATAAGCATTTCCTCCTCAAGGTCTCTTTTGCATTGAAGGAATAGTAGTGAAGCAAAAATAATTAGGAAAAACTTAGAGAACCGATACATCATTTCCGCCCGGGTTTAACTTCAACAACTTCAACATCGAAAAGCACTGAGGTAAAAGGAGGAACGATACCAGTAGAACTTCCACCCTCGCCAAAACCTAAACGCGAAGGTATAATAAAAAGTGCCCTTTCTCCGGGATACATCATGGCAATTGCTTCCTCGAGGCCTTCCACAACCTGCCATTTCTGTCCAAACACGAACACGAAGGGTTCGTTTCTTTTTCGGGTAGAATCGAATATTTTCCCGTTAAAGAATCTTCCCTCGTAGTGAACGGTAATGGTATCACCTAGCTGTATTTTATTTCCAAAACCAGTTTGAACTGGGATGTAGTACAAACCCGATTCGGTGGGTTCGAAATCAAGCTTTTCCTCCTCAATATACTGTTTGAGCAGAATTTTTTCGTACTCTCCAAAATCGTCGATCCAATGCAGAAAAGCTTCCTTCTCATTTTTATACTGTTTCTCGGTTTGAATCTCGAGTAAACGCATATCCACTCTCAAAAAATCGGTTTGGTTGAAAAAACGCGGTAAATCGGCCTCAATGGTTTTCGCAAAAAAATCGTTAGCGCTAATATAGAACGAAGCGCTATCGCCCTGCGAAAGCATGGCAAAGCACTCATCAATTGATCCTTCGAACTGAGGTTCAGTTAGCTGAAACCTACGGAAACCGTGGAAAAATAACGAATCGGTTGGAGTTCGATAGGCAATGTTCACAGTAATATAGTCCGTTGGTTTTGCTTTGGTATACCCATCACCAAGGGAAATGAGCTTATAGTGGATACCAGTTTTTGTAACCGAGTAGCCCTTAAACTCTTTCGATGAGTTTGTGCATCCAACCAGCACAATTGCAATAATTATAGCTATTACCTGCTGAAACCTCATTTGTTAAAATTTGGTTGTTTAGTAATTTGGGTGTAAAAGTAGCTAAAAAGAACTATTTTTCAATCACGTTTAGTAAATGAACATCGTAAACTATTATCGAACGTGGCGGAATTTTATCGTTATCCCCTATCAAACCATGCGCCAAATGCGGCGGAAGAATGAATTTTCCATACTGTCCTTGGTGCATAAGTTTTACTGCCATTTCTAAGCCAGCCTCAACACCACCGTAACCTACCAGAAACTCTTTAGGTTTATTCCTTTTTGAAGAATAGCAAAGAGTTCCATCAAGCAAAGAAACCTTATAGTTGAACTGTACCACTGAACCTTCGGTAACCCTTACCCCTGTGGAATCGCCCCAAACTAAATAATATAAGCCGGCACCGTTACTCTGCATCCCATCGAGTTTGTGTCTTTCTATGTAAGCGTCAATTATTTCTATATCCTTATCAACCAGTGCCTTATTAACATTCTGAAGCGTTTTTTTAACCTCACTTGTAGGAATGTGTTTTTCGTTTTCGGATTGATTTCTACACCCCAAAAAAGATATAATTATAGCTAAATTTAACAGTGCTATTCTATTTAGGCTCATTTGGTAAGTTCGTTTCTATATTCTTCAAGAATTTTCAAAAAGTTATCCTCGGTTTCGGCAATTGAGTGAAACGATTTTCCGCCCGCTGCGTTTTTATGACCGCCTCCCTGATAGTGTTTCTGAGAAACCAAGTTTGCTGGAAAAGTTCCTCGAGAACGTAAGGAAACCTTCACAAACCCTTCGTTTTCAACAAACATAGCCGAGAAAACAATTCCTTTAATTGACAGAGGGTAGTTTACCAAACCTTCGGTATCGCCTATTGCGTAGCTAAACTGATTAAGCTCGTTTCGTGTTAACGATATGTATGCTGAACGGAACTCAGGGAACACCTTCATTTTTGAACTCAGTGCAAATCCAAGCAGCCTCATTCTTCCTTCCGAGAAATTATTGTAAACTCTTTGCTGAGCACTTTCAATGTCGACACCTTTTGCTATGAGTTGGGCTACTATTTCGAAGGTTCGTGGGCGTGAGCATCCGTAGCTGAACGATCCGGTGTCTGTCATAATTCCAACATAAATGCTTGTGGCAGAATCGATGTTAATGGTTTTGCTTCCACACAAAAGGCAGGAAACTTCGTAAACCAGCTCGGCAGTAGAGCTAACGTTCACATTTGAAATTGAAACATCGAAAGTTTTCTCGGGATTTGGGTGGTGGTCAATCATAATTTTTTTTGCAGAACATTGAGCCACAACCTCTCCCATTTCTTCTAAGCGGGCAAAACCATTATAATCCAAAGAAAAAACGATTCCAGCTTCCAGTATTGTTTTACTCAACTTCTTTTTCGACCTCGAAAAATTATGGATTAAGCTACTCCCCTCAATCCACGACAGGAAATCGGGAAAACCGTTAGGTGATATCATTGTTGCATCGTAGCCCATACATTTTAGCACATGGTACAGCCCAAGCATAGAACCAATGGCATCACCGTCGGGATTATGGTGCGATGTAATTACAATTTGCTTACTATTGTCTGTAAGTAAATCTTTTATAATGTTAACCTTCTTTTCTAAAGAATCATTCATTGTAATAAAAATAAAAAATCAAAGATAATGGAAAAAAAGCATTAGGAAAACTCGTAGTATTTCGCTATTTTGCTTAAAAAATTTTTAAGTATGAAAGGCAACAGAACCTTTGCAATGATTAAGCCTGACGCGATGGAAAATAATCATATGGGTGAAATTTTTACCCAAATCGTTCGGGCTGGCTTCGAAATTAAAGCCATGAAAATGACGCGACTTGGTACATACGAAGCCAAGCGGTTTTACTACATCCACGAGGGCAAAGAATTTTTTAACCGGCTTATTGATTTTATTACCTCCGGCCCCATTGTTGCCATGGTTCTTGAGAAGGAAAATGCAGTTGATGGTTTTCGGGAACTAATTGGAAATACTAATCCGGAAAAGGCTGCCGAGGGAACTATAAGGAAACTTTATGCCGAAAGCATGACTCGCAACTCGGTGCACGGATCGGATTCCGACGAAAATGCGCTTGATGAGTGGTCGTTCTTTTTCAGCGACAGGGAAATTGAGTTTTAAGGTTCTAAAAACCTCTATTACCTAATAACAACATCCTTAACAATTTCAACACCAATGTGTTGATTTAAGGAGTTTACTATTTTCCGGCGAAACATCATCAGTTCATTCTTTAGCACGGGGGAACTTAACGAAACGTAAAGTTTCCCCCTTTTAAACGTGATTTGCTGAGTGTACTTGCTAATGTTTGGTCCCATTACTGCTGGCCAAGCTGTAATTGCCTGCGATTCTAACAACTTCTCGTTATTCTTAAACTGACCAAGAAATTCCTGTATTGCTTCACCAAGCGACTGGGCTTCGTTTTTTCGTTTCATTTGCAAGCAATTTTAAACTGAACGAATTTGCTGTACTTCACCATTCTCCACAGAAAATAATGTATAACCACTGTTAAGTTTTTCAAGAATTTCGTCGAGCCTATTCTTGTTGGTATCGGTAATAAAAATTTGTCCAAACCCATCGTGAGCAACCAGCTGAATAAACTGTTCAACCCTTTCCATATCGAGCTTATCGAACACATCATCGAGCAGTAGGATGGGATTGTAACCCGAAACCTTTTTCAAAAAATCGAACTGAGCAAGTTTTAGCGCAATGAGGTACGTTTTCTGCTGACCCTGCGATCCCTCCTTTTTAATGGGAAACCCATTAACGGTAAGTTCCAAATCGTCGCGGTGAATTCCCTTCGATGTGAACTGAATAGCCAAATCGCGCTCAAGGTTTTGCTTCAGCAATTCCTTTAACGAATGCTGGTGAAGGTGCGAACGGTAAACCAGCTTAACCTCTTCGGCATTAGCCGAAACACGCCTGTAGTAATCCTGAAAAATTGGGGTTAGCTTCTCAGCAAAATCGAGCCTTTCGCTATAAATTGGTTTTGAAAGTTCATCGAGTTGATCGTCAATTACCTCCAGCAGGTCGTATGAGAAAGATTTACCAAAGGATTTCTCCTTCAGCATTTTGTTACGGTTGTAAAGAAGCTTATTGTACTTTACCACCTGATCGAGATAAACCCTGTTGTACTGCGATACCACACCATTTATATATTTCCGGCGCTCCTCGCTGCCCTCAAGAATAAGCGAAGTGTCGGAAGGAGAAATTATTACAATTGGAATTAACCCAACATGCTCGGCAAGCCGCTGGTACTCCTTCCCGTTACGCTTAAAAACCTTCCCGCTGTTGCGCTTTACAGCGCAGTAAATATTCTCTGCCTTGTCGTTTCGCTGGTAAACTCCCTGAACAACAAAGAATGGCTCGTTGTGCTGAATATTCTGCTGGTCAATTGGGTTGAAAGCGCTTTTACACATCGACAGGTAAAAAATGCCATCGAGCAGGTTCGTTTTCCCTTGACCATTCTTTCCTACAAAACAATTAATTTTAGGATGAAAATGGATATCAACCTGAGAATACGATTTAAAATTCAGCAAGCTAAGTTGTTGTAGATACATTCAATACTATTTTCTTCAAAGAAATAACAATATGCAAAGGTATGTAGAAAAGCTATAACAAAATAATTAAGTAAATATTTCCAAATAAAGGAAAAACCATTACTTTTGCGCTTGCTTTAAAAATTAAATAACTATGGCAAACAATAAGAAAGAAACCACTGAACCTAATGTAGAAGCATTAGAGAATGCGTTAACCAGAACCGAACAGTACATTGAAAATAACCAAAAAAGCCTTACAATTATTGTTTTAGCAATTATTGTAATTGTAGGTTTATTCATAGGGTACAAGCGTTTATACATTGCCCCCATGGAGAAAGATGCGCAGGCTGAAGTTTTTGCTGCTGAGCAGTATTTCGAGAAAGATTCGTTTAACCTTGCACTCAATGGCGACGGGAACTATCTAGGTTTTTTAGGAGTTATTGATAACTACGGTCCAAGCCGTACCGGGAATTTAGCATACTACTATGCTGGTATTTGCTACCTTAACCTGGGTGAATACGAAACTGCACTCGATTACCTAAAAAGGTACAGCATTAAAGACGAAATGTTGGGTTCGGTTACGTACGGAGCAATTGGCGATTGCTACGTTCAACTCAACAATTTTGAGGAAGGTGTTAACTACTACATTAAGGCTGCTAAGTATGAGGAAAACGATTTCTCAACTCCTGTTTACCTAATGAAAGCTGGACTTGTTTACGAAGAACTTGGTAAAATGGACAAGGCTCTTGAAGTTTACAAGCAAATTAAAAAAGATTACCCAAAATCGAGCGAAGCTCGTGAGGTTGAAAAGCATATTGCAAGGGTTGAAGCCAACCTTTAGCATTATTTACAAAAATATTGGCAAAACCAACCCCAAAAGGGTTGGTTTTTTTTTATTTTTACAAAAAAACAAACCTATGGCAACCTATCTACAAAATCTTTCAAACTACGATTCCAGTAAAGTTCCATCAGCAAAGAAAATGAAATTTGGAATTGTTGTATCGGACTGGAATTCAGAAATTACGCATGCTCTTTTAAAAGGAGCATACGAAACCCTTCTTGCTCATGGAGCAAAAGAGGACAACATTTTAGTTAAACATGTTCCTGGAAGTTTCGAACTTATAATTGGCGGACAGTTTATGGGCGAATATGCCGATTTAGACGGTGTAATTTGTCTGGGCTGCGTTATTCAGGGCGAAACCCCGCACTTTAACTATGTTTGTCAGGGTGTTACCCATGGCCTAGCCGAACTAAATATGAACTATAACATTCCGTTTATTTTCGGCTTGCTTACCACTAACACTTACGATCAGGCCAAGGAAAGAGCTGGAGGAAAACACGGAAACAAAGGAGTTGAAGCAGCGGTTACCGCAATAAAAATGGCTGCACTTCAGCGTGAGATGGAAGAACTTGAAGACTAAAATATTAAGTTTTAGCAACAGGCCCTTAGGCGGGTTGAAATAAAAAGTGATTCGTTCGTGGAAAATAATCAAACCATACTTTTAATACTGCTTTTTGTAGTATTCATTTCAGTACTATTTTTTGTAATCCTTCTTTTATCAACAGCCAAGGATAAGAAAAAAATTGCTGAACTGGAGCAAAGAATTCTGTTGTCGCAAATGAATCCACACTTTGTTTTCAACTCGCTAACTGCAATTCAAAGCTACATTTTTAGGAACGAACCCTACATGGCAGGAAAGTACCTGGCCAGCTTCTCGAAGTTGGTGAGGTTAATTCTTGAGAACTCAAGGCAACAGTACATTCCCATTTCCAAGGAGATGGACACACTTAGCTATTACTTAGAACTTCAAGCCCTTCGGTTTGAAGAAAAATTTGATTTCAAAATTGATATTGATGAAGATATTGATTTAGAGCACCACTTAATTCCACCAATGTTGGCCCAGCCCTTTATTGAGAATGCCATTGAACACGGAATTATTCATATGAGTAACAAAGGGCGCATTGCAATAACTTTTGTACTTTCGGGGCCTAGCATAATACTCGAGGTGGAAGATAATGGAATTGGGATTGAAAAGTCGCTGGAAAAAACCGACACAAAAAGAGCGAACCACCAGTCATTGGCCACAAAAATTACCAAGGAACGAATAAAAAACATAAGAGGAGCAAAAGGGCAACGTATTAATCTTGAAATAATTGACCTTTCAACATTACCAAACTTAGGAAAAAGAGGAACTTTAGTACGATTTACAATTCCTATTTTAACTGGCAACTAAAATGATAAACGCAGTAATTGTTGACGATGAATTGAGGGCTCGAGAAACCATTCGGCAAATACTTACCAGCTTGTGTCCACACGTTAAGATAGTTGGCGAAGCCGATAGTGTTGAAAGTGGATTCAATGTAATAAGCCAACAAAAGCCCGATGCTGTTTTTCTCGACATACAAATGAACGACGGAACTGGGTTCGATTTACTGAAAAGATTCCCTACGATAAACTTTAAATTTGTGATAGTTACCGCCTTTCAGGAATTTGCAATCCGTGCCTTTAAATTTAGTGCCATCGATTACCTACTAAAACCGTTAGACCCCACAGAACTTGTTAGCGCTGTTGAAAAACTTGAGAAAACTCAACATACGGAGGAAATAAACCAAAATTTTAAAACTTTTATTGAGAATTCTCAGGCACCCGAAGGCAAACCCCAAAAAATTATTCTACGTTCCGCAGAAACCGTTGATGTAGTAAATATTATGAAAATTGTGCGATGTGAATCGCAAAGCAACTACACAAACTTTTACCTTACAGATGGAACAAAAATTATGGTATC
This sequence comes from uncultured Rikenellaceae bacterium, assembly GCA_964563065.1. GTDB lineage: Bacteria > Bacteroidota > Bacteroidia > Bacteroidales > Tenuifilaceae > DAOSWM01. Next base: position 9,573 of record CAZLXF010000038.1, read on the forward strand.
GCGAACGTTAAAGGAATACGACGATCTTTTATCATCCTCAGGTTTTTTAAGGGTTCACCAATCGCATTTAGTTAACATTCAATTTATTAAAACTTACAAACGGTTCCCTGAAAGTCATATTACCCTTTCGGATAATACCTACTTACCAGTTGCAGTTCGAAAAAGGGAACTTGTGGAAGAGATGCTTAAGAAAAAAAGAAGTTAACCAGTTATAACTAACCAAAAAAGGTAGAAATTATGTACAACCGAACAATCATCAACATTAAACCACTTGATTTCATGTGGAATACAACCGATCCTTTCTTGTTCTGCGTACATCACCTCGACCGTTACCCGAAGGGTAACAATGAGTTGGGACCAAACACCTCGTTACAGGGAAGAAACCTAGGACAAGATTTCACCATTAAGGATGGCTGGCGAATGTATCACGGAACTAGAATTCCTGGATTTCCGGCTCATCCGCACCGAGGTTTCGAAACAATTACGGTTGTCCTTAACGGTTTCGTTGACCACTCCGATTCGCATGGTGCTGCCGGAAGATACGGTAATGGCGATGTGCAATGGATGACTGCTGGTGCTGGACTTCAGCACTGCGAAATGTTTCCGCTTCTTAACACGGAACACGATAACCCGCTGGAGCTTTTCCAAATTTGGCTGAATCTCCCAAAATCGAATAAAATGTGCAAACCACATTTCAAAATGCTGTGGAGCAAGGATATTCCAACTTACACCGAGAAAGATGCCAACAATAAAAACACTGATATAACTATTATTGCAGGGAAATATAAAGATACGGTTGCTCCTGCTCCTGCCCCCGATTCGTGGGCAGCCAACCCCAAAAATGAAGTTGGAATTTGGAAAATTAGGATGGACGAAATGGCACATTGGATTATTCCCGCTGCTTCTCTTGGAGTTAGAAGAACGCTATATTTCTACAAAGGAAACTCCATTTCAATTGCTGGAATTGACGTAAAACCTATGCATTCCATTGAACTACTTGCCGACGAGGAAGTTATTGTAAAGGGAAACCATGAGGAAAGTTTCCTACTCCTTCTTCAAGGACTTCCCATAACCGAGCCAGTTGCTCAGTACGGCCCGTTTGTAATGAACACACAAGCGGAAATACAGCAAGCAATTAACGATTTCAGAGAAACGGAATTTGGTGGTTGGCCATGGCCATCGTACGACAACGTTCATGCAAGAACAGAGGGAAGGTTTGCTAAGTATTCCGATGGTACAATTGAAACGCCACAGAATTAAAAACTAAATGTGTATCAACTTTGATGGCAAATAAAATCATATCATTCAGAAAATCAATTTGTTTACCCCTATCTTAAAGCTTGTCTGCGGCAGACAGGTGAGCAAATTGATTTTCTTCATTCTCTATAGGGACAGGGTAGTTAGTAAAAATTGGTTTGATTAAACAGTATGAAACTTGATTTCAGAAAAATCGTATATTTGAAAAAAAACATTTGAGAAATGACCGCAATTGAACTTAAGAAATTACTGATACACAGAATAGCGGAGATAAATGATGTGTCTTTTTTAAATGCTATAAAAACTATCCTTGACTCAAAGACTCAATCCCAAACTATATCGCTAACAACTGAACAAAGATTTGAAATTAATGAATCTCAGAAAGAAGTTGAGCAAGGACTTTTTATTGAACAATTTGAACTTGACAAAGAATTTAATAAATGGTTAAGCGTAAAATAGTTTGGTCTAACAGAGCAAAGATTAAACTTTTTGATATTCTAGATTTTTATAACGAGAGAAATAAGAGTAAAACTTATTCGAAAAAACTATATAAAAGATTCAAAAAAGAATTATTACTCCTTAAAAAGCAACCTGAAATTGGAATAAAAACAGATTTAGATAATGTTAGAGGATTAATTGTTGAGGATTTTATCTTATTTTATGAGATCTATCCGGAAATGATAGTTGTTCATACTGTTTGGGATTGTAGACAAAACCCAGAATCTTTGAAGATTAAATAAAAATAACTTTTGCTAACATGGGGTTAAAAATATTGGGGTTGATTCTGGAAATGAGCCGATTTCGCTCACCGCGAACTCATCAAGCGTGGTGACTTTTCCGCTCCCAACTCCCCAACATTTCCAACCCCCGACCGATGAAGAAAATCAAGAAAATATTTTAGACATCAAAGCGGAAACCCATATAAAACTTTTACACCAACCTACAAACTAAACTAACAGGCTATGATTCAAGATTGTGAAAAGAAACCTTCTTTTAAGTACCTAAGAATTCTGCAGAAATTAATTATTTTGTTGCTACTTTTTATAATGTCTCTAATTCTTATTTTAGCAACACTCGATCTGGGATTCTATATCTTTAAAGAAATTTTACAAGGCGATTTATCCCAGTTCAGGTTTGGAAACCTGGGAGAACTTTTTAGCATTTTTTTGGTAATACTAATTGGTATTGAACTGCTTGAAGCAGTTAAAGCATTCCTTCAGAAAGAGGTTATTCATGTTGAAATAGTTGTTCTGGTTGCAATTATTGCCATTGCACGAAAGGTAATTGTTTGGGAATTCAAGGACATTAATTCCATGGAAACCATAGGTTTGGCTGCAATGTTGCTTTCCCTTTCAATAACTTACGTTCTTATTAAAAGAACTGAGTTTCGTTTAGATTTTTTTAATAAGAAAGGTTTAAAAAACACAGAGGAACCAGATAATGAATAGCTTAAACCGAATATGAGTTTGATACAAACTCGGTTGCTTTTTCTAGGTTGTTTGGTTTACCTACATCAATTACAAACCTGTGGCTGGTATCGTAACCAATAATTGTGTTTGATGCGCAAAGACTTAAGTAAGCATCAACAATGGAAAAAGCGCCCTTTTTGTGAATTAAATCGAAGAATGAAGGGTTTATATAATGAATGCCAGCAAAGGCAAAGCCTTTAAGTTGAACCTTATTATCTCTTGGTATTATTTCCTTGCCAGTTAAATTGTTACGCCAGCCCGAGAGTTGCATATTTGTGTTAAACAGAAAATGTCGCGACGATTTCCGCTCGCCAACGGCAAGCGTTGCTATGGCATTCTGCTGCTTGTGGTACTCTAACATTAGGGTTAAGTCAACTTCAGAAATAATATCAACATTGTGAACCAGAAATGGTTCGTTACCCTCGAGAAACGGTTTTGCTTTAAGAATTCCACCTCCGGTATCTAACAGGTAATCGGACTCATCGGAAATATGAATCTTTACCCCAAAATCGTTACTGTTAAGATAGGAAACTATTTTCTCGGCAAAATGGTGAACATTCACAACCACTTCGGTAAATCCCGATCGTGCTAACTTTTCCAAAACAAAAGCAATTAATGGTTTCCCATTAATTTCAACCAAAGCCTTGGGCCGATCAGAAGTATGCTGCCCAAGTCTGGTTCCCAAACCCGCTGCCAAAATCATTGCTTTCATTTCACAAAAATAGTGAAGATTGTTGTAGTATACTAAATATCTTTTGGTTTACAAAGTTTGCTCTCCTTATTCGAACGTAAACCACAGCCCTTACAAACAAAACTGCCGTTGGAAAAATTCTTTTTCCCTCCATTCCCCTTTTTACATAACTTCTTGCTCATGAGTTTAGTATCCAGTTAATTCGCGATGATTTACTTTAACCCTAACATTGTTTTCATGCTGAAAACTTTTTGCTAGCCTGCTGGCCATGTACACCGACCGATGCTGGCCTCCTGTGCAGCCAAATGAAACAGCCAAATACTGAAACCCTCTGGCAGCGTATGCTTTTACCGAATCGTTCACAATTGATTGAACTTTTTCAAAGTAAACTTCAACCTCATTATGTTTCTCCAAAAATTCAATGACCGGTTTTTCCGTTCCATTCATCTGTTTGTACTTTTCGAGTCTACCCGGATTGGGTAACGGGCGGCAATCGAACACAAAGCCACCGCCATGCTCTGGATGACCCAGCGGGTAACCCTTCTTGAAAGAGAAACTAGCTATTTCAATTGTTAAACCGTTAAAATGGTCCGTTTGTTCGCTCTGAAAAGCATATTTTTCATAAACCTGATGAAGTATACTTTTAAGATGAGGAACTGGAATTGAGATGCGATTGATAACTTCCTTAAGATTTGCTGCTGCAAAAGGGATGCTCTGTAGGAAATGGGTTCTACGTTCGAAAAAACCACGGTAGCCGTATGCTCCAAGAGTTTGTACTATTCGGAACAGCACAAAGTGCTGAAAATCTGATTCTAACTTCCGCCTATCGATGCTGATTATTTCTTCAATCGTATCTAGGTAAAACTCGAAAAGTTCATTCCTCAACTGCTGAGGAAACTGTGCTTTTGCCTGATAAAGGAACGAAGCAACATCGTATAGCAAAGGTCCTCGCCGTCCTCCCTGGTAATCGATAAAGAAAGGTTTATTGTTTACTAGCATGATGTTGCGTGATTGAAAATCGCGGTAAAGGAAAAAATCACCGTTATGCTCCAGCAAAATTTTGGCGAAAGCCAAAAAATCGTTTTCCAGCTGCGCCTCATTAAAGTGAATGCCCGATGGTTTTAAAAAGGAGTACTTGAAATAGTTGAAATCCCACATTACGCTTTGCAAATCGAAGCTACTTTTTGGAAAACATTTCGAGAAATCGAGACCTTTTGCTCCTTCAACCTGAAAACGAGCAAGGTGCAAAAGGGAATCCTTCAAAATTTGCTTAACTTCCTCCGATTCTGGCATTTCCCAATTTGTACAAATAATTCTTTGGAAAAGGGATTGGTTGCCCAAATCGGAGAGCAAATAGCAGGTTTCATCGATTGTTACACCATAAACTACTGGAACAGGGAAGCCTGCTTTGGCAAAATGTTTCGACAGGTATATGAAGGTTCTATTTTCTTGAATGTCGGGGTTGTAAGCACCAATGTAGCTTGTTTCCGATGCAGCTAGGCGAAAGTACTGCCTATCGGAACCCGACTGTGGTAACCTAACAACGCTTTCAGGATTAATTCCTGTTAAATTTTTGAAAAGTTGTATAATTTGACTAATAACCTGTTCGTTCATAATTAGTTATTGAGCAAAAAAGTAAACCAATGGAATAATAAAAATCAGGGAAGGAATTAAATTTAACACTTCAATCTTTTTAATACCGAGAATTGTTATTCCCAGTCCAATAAGCAGAATTCCACCCGTAGCGGTAAGTTCGTCAATCATTAAACTGCTAACCGAATGGCCAAACCAAAATGCAAGAATAGTAATTCCACCCTGGTAAACTAGAAGCGGAATTACCGAAAAAATTACACCAACTCCTAGCGCTGCCGCCAGCGCAATTGAAGAGAAACCATCCATTAAACTTTTAATTAGCAGTAAATTGGGATCGTTTCCGAGTCCCTCCTCAATTGCTCCCAGAATGGTCATGGAGCCCATACAAAACATCAAAAAGGACGTAACCAACCCCTCGCTAAAACGCCCACCTTTCAATTTCAACTTTCGTTGAAGAATGGTTCCAAGGTTTTCGGTTCGTTCTTGTAACCTAAGCAAGGTTCCAACTAGTGCGCCTAAAATTAAGCTAAAAACAAGCAGTAGAGGATTGCTGGTTTTCAGGCTCATGCTAAATCCCAGAAATAGAGTGAACAAGCCAATTGCTTGAAAAAAACTTGTAGTTATACGCTCGGGCAAACGCGACCGAAAAATTAACCCAAAGGCACCACCAACAACAACAGCTAATACGTTGATAAGAGTTCCCGTAATCATAAAAAGGCATTAAAGTTTAAGGGAACTCTTAACTAAAGTAATGTGACTTTCATAGCCAACACCATTAATAATATTTTCAGGCTTTGGTTTTATGTATGAGAATGGTGGAAGTCCAAGCCTTTTTTCAATAACACTAACTGTTAGCGAATCAACTCCAGCATAATGTAACTTAACATCAAAACCTTTTTCACCAGGATTAAAACAGCGGAAAATGTATCCTCCCTTTCTATTTGCTAACCTTTCTAAACCGTAGGCTTCAACGCTATCAACAGCAAAACTATTTAGTTGATAGGAATTAGGAATAACAATTTCAAAACCACCGGAATTAATCATCGATTTAATATTAAACTCAAGATAACGATTACCCTGAAAAATTGAGTCGGAAGCAACTGTAGCCATGGGTTTGGCAAACTCCATAAAATCGGCATCGTTTTTCAGATACAACTTACCTTTTCCGGGATAAATATCAGGAATTGAATCGATAACAGGATTGGTGAAGAACTGTTGGTTCCACTCGTCGGTATTTGTAAACGTCGATAGCCAGTATGCTTTCCCATCGTCGAGCAAACTAGCGTACATCACATTGCTTTGCAATGGTTGTTCTTTGGTGTAACCCGAGTTTACATGGGCCACTAGGGTGTAAACAACAAAAATTACCAGCGCGAAAACTGGAATCCCTAACCCAAAACGCTTAAGCGCTAAATCGAATAGTGGCGTAATAACAAGTATTAGCAGCATAAGCATGGCTGCACCGGCAATGGGTAAACTCAATCCAAAAATGTGGAAAATCAGGTAAATGTATGGCGAAATGAGAAGCATAAAAGGAACTGCTCCAATGAAAAGAACCAAATAGTAGGAAAAAGGCTGCTTCTCGGGACTCAAATCGAACCAAAGCAATAGGTTGAACGCTACTAACCCAAAAAGCAACGGAATATAAGTTAAATACGAAGCGGTTGGAATCTTCAAATAGATAACAACAGAGAGCAGAATAAACAGAAAAAACACCGCTGCCATTACATTATAAATGTTAATTCGCTTCAACAAAATGTAGGAAATAAGGGTTGATACAAACACCGTTAACGCCATGTATGCATAAAAGTAGAAGCGAGCATTATAGTAGTTGCTCATGTAAAAAACGTTGTAGTGTGGATAAAAACCTTTAATCCAGCCATTCACCAAGTATACCGCTCCTACAGCCAAGGCAAAGCTCAGTAAAACAACAAAAAAACTTAGAATAATTTTCCACACAGATATTTGCAACCTATTGGAGCCCAAAAAGATGAAAAAAGAATAGAGTAGTACGATAATAATTAAGAACACTAAATTCCAACTCATTGGGTAATACATCATCTTCGACCCAAGAATGTTGAAGTATACCAAATCGTTACCTTTTGTATTTTCGAGGGAAATATTTCCAAAATGGGTTGCAATACTCATAATGTAACTTCCCATGTGTTGCAGGCTTGCTAAACTCAAATTTTCGGGCTTATCGGTTGGGCTGTGGTAGTTCTCGTAACCTTCAACAATGGCAACGTTAAAACCAGAAATTCCTTTATCTTTAAAAATGGTAAAATCGGTGTAGTTGGGCATCATTTTGTACACTTCATACATCATGGATCCAGCAAATGGGCGCTCAACATTTTTGATGAACCCTTTCATAATCCATCCGTTCTCAGGACTTACCTCGAACGATAAGGCAGGGCCACGAGTTCCACGAGCTTCAACATTTAAAACCAAGCCAACATCGTTAATCCACGGATGCTCGTTTGCAAAAGCAATGGCGCCAAGCAAGCCAACCTCCTCAGCGTCGGTAAATAAGAAAATAATATCGTTTTGCAACGAGTAGTTTTTCTTTAGCACCTCAGCCGATTCAAGCATCGAAGCTAAGGCAATACCGTCGTCGGCAGCTCCTAACGAGTATGGTTGCGAATCGTAATGGCCCAACACAAGAACCGATTTTGTACTTGCACTTCCTTTAATTCGGCCAACCACGTTTGTAACCCTTCCGTAAATTGGAACATCCTCGAAGTTGAGTGCAGTGGTGTGTTGTGTATCAACTTCCAACCCAATTCTGTTGAGTTGTTCAGCGAGGTAGTTTGCAACCCGCTTATGCTCTTCGGTTCCTATCATGTGGGGTTTTTGGGCAATAGCTTCAGTATGAATAAAAGCACGAGCTGCCGAGAACTCATTCGAAGGCGTGTTTATGCTTTTTGCCTTGGGAGGAGAAGTTAGGTAAACCGAAAATGCTACAATTAGGAACGTGATTACAACTACTGCTAACTGAAAAAGACTGTTGGATGAAATTTTCTTATTGCTACTATTGGTTGGTTCCATGGCAAAAAGGGTTTAATTTTATATTAATACCAAAGGTAAAAAGATTTTTGTTTATTTTTGAAAATAGGTAAAACAAGTAATTAACTTAACTCACAACAAAATACTAAACGTTAGCGGCTAAGCAAATACATCTGTTATCGTTACAATAATACTAACATGATTAGGTCGAAGCAAGCAGCAGAACTTTTCAAAAAAGGTTATTCGTGTGCACAATCAATACTTATTGCATACTCCGAAGAAGTTGGCCTCGATAGCCAAACAGCATTCAGTATTGCAGCAGGTTTAGGTGGAGGCATTGGTAAACGCCAACATATTTGCGGAGCAATAAACGCTGGAGCAATGGTTTTGGGGTTGAAATTTGGAAATTACTCTGTAAACGATAAAAAATTAAAAGATAATCTGTCCGATTTAGTTGGCTCTTTTGTTGACGAATGTGAGTTTAAACTTGGTGGTTCCCAATGCCTTGAACTCATTAAAATCGACCTTAAAAACGATGAACTTAGACAGTATGCATCCGACTGTGGCTTTTTTGATAAAGTGTGTACCAATGCTGTTGAGCAAACAGCAATTATTCTTGAAAAATACCTCCAAAAAAACATTTAGAAGCAATTAATGAATTTTTTAAAACGATTCATTCAAATATTTGCCGCTTTTTTAGTTATTGTTGCTGTGCTAGTTTACAGCTTTAAAACTCCAATTGCTCGTTTTGCAACAAGAAAAATTATTGATAAAGTTGAAAAGAGGTTCAACATAAAATTAACTATAAATAAACTAAACGTTAAAGGATTACGAACCATATCAATATCGGAATTGCTAGTTAAATCGAAGTTCGGTTCTCAAGTCCTAAAAGCAAATAATATTGAAGTTAAGCTTGCTTTTAAAGAGTTGCTGAGCCTAAAAGTGAACCCAACATACTTTGC
>CAZLXF010000039.1:0-16959 GCA_964563065.1 uncultured Rikenellaceae bacterium
AGCATTCGACCTTTCCCTACAAGGTTACATTCAACTTTCACAACAAAAGAAACTTACTAACGATTCGTTGCTGGCCATTATCGATTTTAGCAAACCTTCGTACGAAAAACGACTTTTCATTATTGATATCAAAAATAAACGATTGGTTAAACAAACCTACGTTGCCCACGGAGTTAACTCTGGCGAGTTGGTTCCTGAATCGTTTTCCAACGCTATAAATTCCAACAAAAGCAGTTTGGGCCTGTTTGTTACCCAAAATACCTACCAAGGAAAACATGGATACTCGCTCCGTATACAGGGGCTAAACGAAGGGCTAAACGACAACGCTTACAAGCGTGCTGTAGTTATTCATGGAGCCGATTATGTGAGCCAGGATTACATTAAACGAAACGGACGCTTAGGCCGCAGCTTCGGCTGCCCTGCCCTACCTGAAGATGAAACAAAGGAAGTTATCGATTTAATTAAGGATGGTGCCTGCCTGTTTATCTACCACCCAAACTTGCTGGCTAAATCTCAGCCTGCTCAGGGAATATTGTAGAAATTTCTTGTTTGTCGAGCTTATAAATATCGTTGTAAAACTCCAACTCAGCATTATCGCTTCCAGAACATGTAATGTACTGAATATGAATATTTACCTTCTTCTCAAGTAGAACCTCTCTATTCTTCCTCGACTTTATAAGATTATTGATGTTAACCTTTTGGGGCGAGATGTACTTGTCGGTAAGGTATTGTGCAAGTTTATCGGGGTTTTCAAGGCGAATACAACCATGCGAGAAAGTGCGATTTTTTCTTTTAAACAATCCCCGGGCAGGAGTGTCGTGAAGGTACACGCTATGTTCGTTAGGAAAAATAATTTTAACCAATCCCAACGAATTATTTGTACTATTGATTTGCCTAATGCAGTACTTGTTGCCGAATGGGTCGCTGCTACTCCAGTCGAGTTCGGAGATATCAACCACCTCTTCGTGGCTATTAATTACGTAGTAACCATTCCTTTGCATGTAGGTTGAATCCCTCCTGATTTTTGGCAACATTTCGTTTATGGCAATGCTCTTGGGTACGGTCCAGTAGGGATTTGCAATCACCTTCTCAATATTTCCCGAAAAAACGGGAGTTGGGGTTTCCTCCTTGCCCACAATCACGTTAAAAAACTCCTTCTCCTGCTTCCCTTCAACAACATGAAGTTTGAACTCAGGGATATTTACAAATAGAAAATCCTCTTCAGAATTGTTGAAAATTCTTAACCTGTTAAGATTCAAACATGCCTGATAGTACCTGTATTTTATTAACGAAACCAAAGCCCGATGTGTATCCTCGTTTAAAACTGAATCAACAGGTAACCCAAACTGCTTTTGCAACTTATGAAGCGATTGAGTGTTTCCTGAAATGGAATCGAATTCAGAACTTTCAGAAACTCCAGCTAAGAAAAATGCTTTTGCCAGAAGTTTCTCATCAATAAGCTTTGGAGTTGTATGCTCAACCGAAAACTGCAAATCGATAAAACTGGGAAGCGATTTTGTTATGCGCTTAAATTGGGGCAAATCGGGTTGAAGGGCAAGAAGTTGAACCCTGAAATTCTGATTAATTGCATTGTTCAGGATGGCAGGAAACGAATCGATACTACTTGAAAGGTTGAACAGCGAATCTTTCTCCGCAATTCCATGCTTTAGGTAAAGCATAAACTTAAGCGCAGAGAAGGTTGCGGCCAGTTCAAGGTTGATGCGGGAGTTTAACGAAAACGATTGGGCGAACTCGTCTTTCAACTTTTTTACTTGATGATTCTCAAAGTAATCGAAAGGGAATCCGAAGTAATTTGCGCTGTCGAGCAGGTTCAACAGGCTAGTGAGGCTGGCATTTACTTCGCTTCCACTTGTCCATATGGGCAAGAAATCGAGCTCCTCATAAAACCGTTGAACCAGTATGTTAAGCTGGCTTTTAAGGTTGAGCAAAGATTCGGAATTACTATAATCGACCAAACCATACGCCTGCATTTGAAGGCTAAGCTGCAGATCGATAGTTTTGTATGGTAGGTGAAATTCTATACTTCGGGGAGTTGGATTCTGGTAGCTAGTAAGGGTAACTAAAAGAAAAACCGACATTAATTTAACAAGAAAGTTCGACCAGAAGCCCGAGTTTATTATGCTTTTGCTGGAGGTCGGTTCTATGCTTTTCTCGTCGAACATAATGTTCTCTTTTGTTTAAATGTACGACGAAAAGTGTGTGAAAGGTATTTTTTTTAGATGAATATCTGTTTTATTTTGACGAACAATACTTCTAAATAATTAAACGGTCGTAAAATCTCTATATCGCTGTATTCCTTTGTGTTGCGAAAGATGACGTAGGTCATCACTTTACTAAGGAACGATTCCTGCAGCTCGATTTTAAGCCTATTTCCCCTCAAATTCGAATCCCCAATGGTACATTATCCCATTGCATATTGTAGCTCAAAATTCCTGTAGGCTGTTAAAATAATCAACGCATCACTAGAAGAATTATCGATTCCCAAAAACTCCGCTAACCTATTAGCTTCTCCTACAACTGGTTTTCGTTCGTAGTACTTCTCGTTCGCAAAATTCATGTACTTTAGTAGCATAAATGCATCGAACCACTGGAAGAACCTTTTGCGAAACGATTCGTTGTTTGAAGTGTTTGCCTGTACCTGCTCAATTGCCTGAATAAAGTTATTAGTCTTCAAAAATTCTTGTAAACTTTCATGCTGTGCGAGCATAAAGTTTTCAATGGTAGGTTTATCTGCATTATATAAGCCGGGAGCATTTTCAAAGAAAGGTTTTAGGTTTAACCACGAGTCGAAGTTGTAGGTCAGGAAATCATCATTACTATTTTCGAGATATTTGGTCATGGCTCTGCCTGTACCAAAAGGAACCCTGAACGATGGCCTTGGCGATGGAAACACGCAGCAGCTATTTATCTGCTTGAAGTTTCCATGTGGAATTATTTTCTGCAGAAAATAAAAATCTTCGCCAGCTTTATGCTTGTTCATTCCACCGTATCGCATGTATGCATCGGCGCTGCAAGCCATACTGGAGCCAATGGTATGAAACGAGAACGGGTGACCAACAAACTGTCCTGCCAGCACGTAGTATCGTAAATGCAGCTCGTACTGTGCAATTCCTGTGTAAATTTGCTCATCGAATTCCGAGCCTTCAACAGGATGTTCGTACCTAATTGAGCATGCTTCGGTTTTTGGGAACTTCCTCCATAATTTCTCAAGCTCTACCAAATAGTTTCTAGTACATGTGGCATCGGCATCGAAACATGCAATTATTTTATACTGATTTTCAATTTTTTGAAATCGCCAGGCAGCCTCGTCCATCCCAATTTTTCTGGCAAGCCCAACTCCGGCATGTTTTTTTGGTAAATTAAAAGCAGTAATGGAAAAAAACGAGAAGTTAGCTGAACCAAACTCACTATTTGCTTTCTCCACAAGTTCAACACATTCTTCAGCATTGCGAGTTACCTCAACGGGAGAGTTCTCAGGAAAATTAACTACAACAATAATTTCAACCGAACACTGGGGCTTTTCGCATTCGGCTAGCGATTGCAATGATTGCCATAGGTTTGGCTCGTTGTACGAAGGAATTACAACCGAAATACCAAGGTTGCTGTTCGGTGTTCCTGTTAAAGTTGGCTTAAACTGTGCGTTTCGTGTGAAGTAATTGTTCATGCAACAAAAATAAAAAAAGCCCCTAATGCACTGGGGCTTCATTGTATAAAATTTGTGTTTTACTTTTCTTACTTTTTGGGTCTGCTATCGATGTACTTTTGGTTTAAACCTTTAAGAACCTCGTCGGTAATTTCAATGGATGGATGACCGTACAGAACCGGCCCGCCAAATGTGCTACTTAGAATTACGTGGAAACCTTTATCCTTGTTGTAATCAGCAAGGAAATCAGTGATATTCTGCTGAATTTGGCGAAGCTTTACCTGCTCCTCTTCTGCAAATTGCATCCTCATTTCGTCACGTAAGCGGTAGAGATCTTGCTCCTTCTGAGCAAGTTCTTCCTGCATGGTTTGTGCTTGCGAACGGGTTACTAAACCCTTTTGTACTTTATCCTGAAAATCGAGCATCGATTTTTCAAAGGTTCTGGTTTTGGAGTTCATCTCCGACTCCATTTTACGACCTTTTGCCTCAAGATCCTTCTGAAGGTCGAAGTACATATCGTAGTTGTTAAGCAGTGAATCGATATTTACCCAGGCAACCATAAACTCATTCGAAAGGGCAGCTCCTTCAACTTTCTCGCCCGATAAAATATTATCTTCTGCTGGTTTGGCTTCTCCCTTGAAATGTAAATAGAAAAGAACTGCAACCGCAACTGCCAAAACGATGTTGATTACCAAAGAAATATTTTTCATTTTTTCGCTGTTTAGTCCGGTGTTACCCGGCATTGTTTAACATTAAATAATTTTGGTTTGCAAATATAATTGTTTATTTCATTCCAAATTCAATTATGCAAGATGCTACTCGAAAAGACCCTCATCGCGAACCAAAAGCAGAATTGAATTGAATGGAACAATAACATACTTTTCTTTACTAAACTCAATTTCTACGCTGGTTTCCTGCAGGTAAAGAGCCAAATCGCCAATTTGCGCCTGTAGCGGAAAATACCTTGCGGAATCCTTCTTCTGCCAGGATTCTTCGTACTCAGCAAATGCAGGAACAGGGTAACCCGGACCAACCTTAACAACGTAACCGCTGTGAACCTTTTGCTTCTCCTGAACTCCCGGAGGGAGTAAAAGTCCCGCTTTGGTTCGTTCCTCTGGATTCTTTGGTTTTATAAGAACCCTGTCTCCTACAACTATAAGTTTCTCTAGGCTTTTGTTGTCTAACTGTATCGACATGCTGAGCATTATGTTACCTTTGCAAATATACATTTTTTGTTGGTGAGAAAATTAAAACAATTGTATACGGACAAACCCAGACAAACTGCTTAAACAAATGATAAACATTATTTTACCAGCAAATACAGAAGATTTTTTATATTTAATGTAGCCTTTCATTTACTGTTAATTTTTCTTAAATTTATTACGTTATTCAAATACCACAATCAATATGTCGAAAAGTATTGCTCTTGCACTTTCCAGCGGTGGGTCGAGAGGCCTTGCGCACATTGGTGCTGTTGAAGAAATAGTTCGGAGAGGTTACAAAATTTCTGCTATTTCAGGGAGTTCCATGGGTGCTTTTGTTGCTGGCTTATACGCCTGCGATACAATGGATAACTACAAGAAATGGGTTCTAGACCTTGATAAACTGGATGTGTTTAACCTTGTGGACTTTACGTTTAGCACCCATGGCTTTATAAAGGGTGAAAAGGTTTTTGCAGAAATGCAAAAGTTGGGTTTTATTCCAAAAATTAATATTGAAACGCTTAGCACACCCATTGCAATAATTGCCTCTGATATAATTAGAAATCAGGAAATTGTTTACACTTCGGGAGATTTATTTACTGCCCTCCGCGCATCGGTTTCCATTCCCAACGTATTAACTCCAATAAAAACTGCCAATGGGTTACTGGTTGACGGCGGTGTACTGAACCCACTGCCAATAAACCGAATTCCGGAAAATAGTGCCGATTTTATTGTTGCGGTTGATGTTAATGCGCTTATTCCCTACAAAAAACCTACACTCCCTAAAAAGCCAAAGGAACAAAAAGAAAAAGAACACTCGACCATTGAACATCTTAAAAAAAAGTGGATTCAACTTTTTGGTGAGGATGCAAACAGCGATAAAAGCAAGTTAAAGGATTTGGGTTACTTCGAAATTTTTTCGCACACTATACAGGTAATGCAGGATAAAATTACCCAGTTAACAATTGATAGCAATCCCCCCGACGTTACCGTACAAATTTCGAAGGACGCTTCTGGAACCTTCGATTTCTTTAAAGCAGAAGAAATAATAGAAGCAGGCAGGGAAGCCTGTAAAAATGCACTAGATAAAGCCGGATTGTAAATAAGGACGTGAGAAAACTACTCTTCCCCGTCCAAACCTCTCATATCCTGACTTTTCCCTTGTCCGTATATACTTTCAAGAATTTCGCTATACTTTTCGTAAACCACTCTTCTGCGAAGTTTTAGGGTTGGCGATAGTTCACCTGTTTGTGGGCTCCATGGGTCGGGAACTAAGCGGAAACGCTTAATCTGCTCATGCTGTCCTGTTTGGCTATTTATTTCGTTAATTTCTCGCTGGTATCGCTTGTTTACTTCAGGCTTTTGAATTAATTCCTGATTATTCTCAAAGTGAATTTTATGTCGTGAACACCAGTCGTGCAAAAAGCTGAAGTTAGGCGACACAATGGCGCTAGCAAACTTTTCGTTCTCGCCAACAACCATAACCTGCTCAATAAAAAACGATTCCTTCAGTTTGTTCTCAATTACTTGCGGAGCAATATACTTTCCGCTGGAAAGTTTGAACATTTCCTTTTTACGGTCGGTAATAACCAAGAATTTTCCCTTTTCGAACTTGCCAATATCGCCGGTGTGGAACCATCCTTCGGTATCAATTGCCTCGGCAGTTTGCTCGGGCGATTTGTAGTAACCCTGCATGAGGCTTGGTCCTCGCATCAGGATTTCACCGTCGTCGGCAATTTTAACTTCAATATTATTGATTACAGTTCCTACAGAACCAAACATTAAGTTTCCAGGAATAACTGCTTGGTTAGCAGCAATTACCGGCGAAGTTTCGGTTAACCCATACCCCTCGTAAATTGGAATTCCGGCGGCATAAAAAACCCTAGCCAAACGTGGCTGCAAAGCCGCACCTCCGCTTATTATGAACTTTAAGCGCCCACCTAAAGCATCCTTCCACTTGCTGAAAATAAGCTTTCGAGCCAACTTCAGCTGAAGCATGTAGAAGAACCCGTTCCCTTCCTCCTTATACCTATAGCCCAAGTTTACAGCCCAGAAGAAGAGCTGTTTTTTTATTCCGGTTAAATCCTTGCCTTTGGCAATAATTTTATCGTAGGTTCGCTCTATAACCCTTGGAACTGCCACAAAAACCGTAGGACGAAGTTCCTTTAAGTTTTCGCCAATTGTACCCATGTTCTCTGCGTAGTAAATGGAAACTCCCTTAAACTGGTAGTAGTAGTTTACCATTCGTTCGTAAACATGGCTAAGCGGCAAGAAACTGAGCGACATATCGCCAGGACCTAACGGGAAGAGCGATTGGCACGCTTCAACATTGCTCAGAAAATTTTCGTGTGACAGCATAACGCCCTTCGACAAACCCGTGGTTCCCGAAGTGTAAATTATGGAAGCGGTATCGGCTGGACGAACTGAATCCTTTATTTCCTGAAATTGGGCTGAGAGTTTTTGAGCATTCTCCTTGCCTATGGCAAGAACTTCTTCCCAGTTCGGTATACCATCAACCTTGTTAAATAGGTAAACACCAATTATTCCGGGAATTGTATCGGCAATGGGTTTAATGTTTGAATACAATTGCCTATCGGAAATAAAAACTACTTTCGACTCGGAATGTTTCAGTATGTGCTGGTACTCCTCGTTGCTAATGGTTGGGTAAATGGGAACATGAACCATTCCAGCCTGGCTAACTCCCATATCAACAAAATTCCACTCGGGCCGATTATTTGAAATTGTGGCCACCTTATCGCCCTTACCCAAACCAAGCGCCATAAGTCCGAAGCTAATATTGCTGGCATTTTCTGCATAAGCATCGATATTGAACTCAATCCACGAATCGTTTTGCTTTGAAGCAATAACAGAATTTTTGCCGTACACCTGTTTCCCGTGATTTAGCAAGTCGAACAAACGAGTTACTTCCATGTTATCGTAATTTAGTTAGATTTCAACCTAATAAAATAATTCTTCTAGCAAGAATTACTATTTTTACCAAAACCAAAACAAGCTAAAGTATGAAAAAGTTTGCAATTATATTGATCGTTTGTTTAAATACAACTTTTAGCTTCGGGCAAGCGCTTGATGCATACCAGATTTTTACAAGTACTGGAGAGAAAGTTGATTTTAATCAACTTGTTGAAAAAGTTTCCGAGAATCAAATAGTTCTGTTTGGAGAGCTTCATGATAATCCCATTGCACACTGGCTTCAACTTGAGCTAACCATGGCCCTTTATGCTAAAAGTGAAAACTTGGTTTTGGGTGCCGAAATGTTTGAGGCCGACAACCAGCTTCTTCTCGATGAGTATTTGGGTGGATTAATAACGCAGAAAAAATTTGAGGATGAAGCCCGGTTGTGGAATAACTACAAAACCGACTACAAGCCGCTGGTTGAATTTGCTAAAGAGAAGGGTTTAAAATTTGTTGGTACCAACATTCCTCGACGCTACGCGTCGATAGTTTCGGAGGGTGGTTTTGAAGCGTTGGAAACACTTTCGGCCGAAGCTAAAAGTTACATAGCACCTCTACCCATTGAGTACGATGCAGAATTACCCGGTTACAAATCGATGTTGGGAATGATGGGAATGCCCGGAAAAGGAGGAAAAGACATGAGTAACTTCCCGAAAGCACAGGCCATAAAAGATGCAACCATGGCTTGGAGAATAACGCAGAACCTTGGCGATGGGAAACAATTTATACACTACCACGGAACCTACCACTCAAATAATTACGAAGGAATTTACTGGTATATAAACAAGTACAAACCAGGAAAAAATATGGTTACCATTGCAACTACGTTGCAGGAGAATTTACAGAAACTTGATGAGGAAAATTTAAATGTAGCCGATTTTATTATTGTTGTTCCCGAGCGAATGACAAGAACCTACTAATATTATTCCGATTCAACAAGCTCAAGTTTCTCAATAAAATCAATTGCTTCCTCGTAGCTGTTTACAAATTTGAAAGGGACTCTATACTTTTGGAAAGTAAACATTATCAAATTTAGAAAGTACTTTTTAAAAACTGTTCCATCGAAAATTACAACGCCAAGTTTCAGCCCCTTTTTAATGGCTTCAGGAATTGCGTGTGATTCCATCCAACTTCTTATTTCAGGTGAAGCTACCCTCTGTTTTCTTATATCTGAAAGGTATACGTTAAATGGAATGTTTTTGGAATGGATAAATTCAAAACCACTATTAAAAACGTGTTTATACTGCTCGAGTTCAGCGTTACCATTCCATTTGATATGAAACATGCCATATTCATGTATGTATCTCATATCCACATAACTTTCGCGAAGAACTAACGTTTCTTGCATGAAAATTAGGTTAAGTGTTCTGGCAATAAAATTAGGATAATTTTGAAAACTTTTGCTTTCGAAGCAGAAAAAAACAAAAAAGAATACTTCTCTGATAAAGATAGTTCTGGGTTGCAAGAACGTTTAAACGTTTGTCGAATGTTTTTCTGTAGTTTGCGAAAAATGCTCTGTGAGCTTTAAAAACTGCAGCAAAAAACCCAAACTTTCCTGATAGCAAATACATTACTGCAGAAATAATATCGAGAACAATACGAAAAATAACTACTGGCAAAATTTTTCTTTTAGGAAGATTTTTCAGCAGCATAAACAAATTGTTCCTGTGGTTAAGGAAAACCTTAAAAGGATTGTTGTTGGGTAACGTTCCTCCGCCTACATGGAAAACCTTGGATTGTGGCACAACCCAAACGCTTCGGCCTTTATTCTTTAGCCTCCAGCAAAGGTCAATTTCTTCCATGTGCGCAAAAAAATCGCTATCGAAACCGCCAACGCTCCAAAAATCGGTAGAACGAATTAGCATACAAGCACCCGATGCCCAGAATACTTCGCAAGCGTCGTTGTACTGTCCTTCATCAACTTCGGTAACGTTTAATATTCTGCCCCGGCAGAAAGGGTAACCCAAAAAATCGACAAAACCTCCGCTTGCGCCCGCATATTCGAAACGGTTTGGCTCGTTGAAGCTAAGAATTTTTGGCTGGCAAGCAGCCACATTTTGGTTCGATTCCATAAATTGAACCAACGGAACAAGCCAACCTTCGGGCACATCCACATCGGAGTTCAAAAGCAGGTAGTAATCGGAACTTACTTGCTCAAGAGCAAGGTTGTAGCCACCAGCAAATCCGTGGTTTTTATCAAGAATAATGGTTCTTAAATTTGGGTATTCGCTGTTTAGCCAACCAACCGAACCATCAGTTGAGCCATTATCGGCAACAACAACATCAACCTCGTGGCCATCAACCGATGAATTGCCTACAACCTTTGGGAGAAATTTTTTTAGAAACTTCTCCCCATTCCAGTTTAGTATTACAATTGAAATTTTGCTCAACGGGTTCGATTTATTCAGTTTTACGCTTATGTTTCCACCTCCTGTGCGACCATAGCCAGTACTCGGGGTGTTCCCTTATCTCTTCTTCCAAAGCACGAACATGCATCTCGGTAATTTCGTACGGTTTACACTCCTTAGGTTTGTCGGTTAACAATTTAAAATCAACAACATACCTTCCTCTTCGAGTTTTCTTCATACTACCAAAAAAAACTGGGAGGTCGAGTTTCTGTGCAATTTTTTCAACACCCAAAAATACGGCAGTTTCCTGATTTAGAAAAGTAGTCCAGTACCTTATATCGGCCGAAGGTGGTGTTTGGTCGGAAATAAGTCCTAACAAAACGGGTTTCCCTTCCTTTATAAATTTTATTGTAGTGCGCAGCGTATCGTTCATAAGAACCGGAACGCCACCGAAACGTTCACGGGCTTTGTTGAGCAAACGCTCAAAACGTTTATCGTTCAACGGTTTGTAAACTCCTAGCGGAAAATGGTTCAACGTTGCCCCCATTAATGCGTATAGCTCCCAGTTTCCGTAATGGCCGGTAGAAATTATTGCGCTTTTCCCTTGCTCGTAAAGCTTTTCAAACTGGGAAATATTAACAAATCCACATCGGCGTAAAGCCCTCTCGCGACTGGCATGGAGCAGAAAGAAATTCTCGAAGAAAAGGTCGCAAAGATGAACGTAGAACTTCTTTTCAATTTCTCTTAACTCTGCAGCAGACTTTTCGGGGAACGAGTTGCTTAAATTTTCTCGTACAACCTTCACTCTATACTTAAACACCTTGTAAATAAGGAACCGAAGGAAATCGGAGAAAACGTACATGGTTTTCGATGGCAGCTGAGCAACGAGCCAGGTGAAAACGTAAAAAAGTGCAAAAACAGGCGAGTACATTTTAGTATTAGTTAGAAACCATAAATCCTTTAACAACCTCGAGGAACTGTTTGGAAACAGCTTTGTTGGTTGCTACAATCTCCTTGCCAAAAATGTAGTTCGCTCCACCCGAAAAATCGGAAACGAAGCCGCCTGCCTGCTGAACAATGAAAGCGCCTGCTGCCACATCCCATGGATTTAGGCTGTACTCGTAGAAAGCTTCGAAACGACCGCATGCCACGTAAACCAAATCGGTTGCTGCGGAACCCAGCCTGCGCAAACCATGCGAAAAGCGCATGAAATGTTCCATGCTGGCCAGAAACTGCTTAATCCTATTGTAATCGTAGTAGGGAAAACCGGTAGCAATAAGCGAATCATCAACCTTACCAATTTCCGAAACTTTTATTTCATGGCCGTTCAGGTACGATTTGCCGTTGCCCCACGAGTAGAAACACTCGTTAAGCGAAACCTCGTAAACAACGCCCATTAAAACTTTTTCGTTCTCCATTAATGCAATGCTAATTGCATATGGTGGCAAACCGTGAATAAAATTGGTGGTTCCATCGAGCGGATCGATAACCCAGTTTAATCCACCTGGAATTGTTTTTCCGGTTCCTTCCTCGGCAATGAATCCAGCTTCAGGAAGAATTGACCGAAGCCCCTCAACTATTCTTCTCTCCGATTCCTTATCGACGTACGATACAAAATCGTGTTGTCCTTTCGATTCAACCCTGTCGATGGAAAAAACTTTACGTTGCTCGCGAATAAACGCGCCCGTTTGGCGCGAAATTTCGACCACGGTTTTACATATCTGTTCGATGTTCATTAAAACAAATTATTTCAGCTAAATAAGTTCCACATTCATGTTTCCGCTGGCAGCAATGCCAGTCATTTTCACCTTAACTATTTTCCCGATGAGTTCCTTTATATATGGATACTCAACCTTAACGTAGTTTCTGGAAAAACCGTACATCAGCTCTTTCTTTTTGGCCGACTCGAAGAGAACCTCATCGGTGAAACCAATATTTTTTTGGTAAAAGTTGCGGTGCAAATTTATGGAAAGTTGATGAAGTTTTGCAGCACGCTCGGTTTTAACTGCCGATTTCACTTTATCGGGTAACTCAATAGCAGGGGTTCCAGGGCGCTCGGAGTAAGGGAAAACGTGAAGAAACGAAGGATTAAGTTCATCTAACAATGTGTACGACTGCATGAAATCCTCATCGGTTTCGCCGGGAAACCCAACTATAATATCAACCCCAATAAACGCAGAGGGAACTGTTTCTTTAATTTTCATAATCCGTTCGGCAAACTTCTCGCGGTTGTACCTGCGTTTCATGAGTCCCAGAATTCGATTTGAACCTGCCTGTAACGGAATGTGAAAATGGGGCAAAAACTTGCCCGATTGGGCAGTGAAGTCAACTATTTCATCGGTTATAAGGTTTGGCTCAATGGAAGAAATTCGGTAGCGTTCAACCCCGTTAACTTTTTCGAGTTCACTAAGCAAGTCGATAAATTTTTCACCGGTGGTTTTGCCAAAATCGCCTGTGTTAACGCCCGTAAGCACAATTTCTTTAACTCCAAGCTGCGCAATTTCATTGGCTTGTTTAACAACCTGACTAATGGGAATATTTCTGCTTTTGCCTCGGGCAAGAGGAATTGTGCAGTAGGTACAATGGTAATCGCAGCCATCCTGCACCTTAAGGAACGAACGGGTTCTGTCGGCCGAAGAGTATGCTGGGAAGAAATCGTTGATCATATCAACTTCACAGGAATAAATTTTTGCTTTAGCCTTTGGCTGATGCTCGCCAATGTACTGTGGAATATTCCCCTTTTCGTTGGAGCCCAACACTAAATCAACCCCGTCCATTTCTGCCAACTCCTCGGGTTTAAGCTGCGCGTAACAACCAACAACTGCAATGAAAGCGTTGGGCGACTG
The DNA here is from genome assembly GCA_964563065.1 of uncultured Rikenellaceae bacterium. Taxonomy (GTDB): domain Bacteria; phylum Bacteroidota; class Bacteroidia; order Bacteroidales; family Tenuifilaceae; genus DAOSWM01. The sequence goes on from CAZLXF010000039.1 coordinate 13,034, forward strand.
CTTTTTAAACTTGCTAATAGCCTGACGCGACTTCTTGTCGGCATGCTCAGTTACGGAGCAAGTATTTACTACGTAAACATCGGCCTGAGCCGATGCAGGGACCCTTTCGAAACCCAACTCTGCAAATTGCCTTGCCATGGTTGAAGTTTCGGAAAAGTTCAACTTACAACCAAGGGTATGAAATGCAACCCTTTTCTTTATAGTACTCATGGTTTTAGAAATGGGATTTAAAAAACTATTAACTTCTTGTTCTTTAGCTTATAGTTTGAGTAAACCTGATGAATTATTCCATCGGAAATACCAAATGTTGGAACAATAATGCGCTTTGCATCAGTCCATTTCATAATTTTAAGGAAAATATCGGAGGCTGGAATAATTACGTCGGCCCTATCGGGGTTTAGTCCTAAAACCTTAATTCTTTCCTCAATACTATAGTAGTTCAAAAACTTGTTGATTTCATCGAGCTCCTCAAGTACCAAGAACTGGGTCTCCTTTTTCCCTGAAATTTTAAAAATTTTATTGATGTTTCCTCCGGAACCAATAATGTTCACTTCTTTCTTTTCGGTTTTTAACGATTTAAGCCAAGCTTTCATCCCCTTAAAATCGTTCGGGGTAACTTTTTTGTTTAGCATTCGGATGGTACCGATGTTGAATGAATGCGACTCAACCATTTTGCGATTGCTAAATAAGCTAATTTCGGTGCTACCTCCGCCAACATCAACGTATAGGTAGTGACTTTCGTCGTCGAACATTTCCACAATTTGGTTTGAGTAGATGATTTCGGCCTCGCGCTTCCCGTCAATTATCTGAATTTCAATTCCCGTTTCCCGTTTCACCAGTTCAACAACCTCGGAAGAGTTACTGGCCTCGCGCATGGCCGATGTGGCGCAAGCTTGGTATCCCAGAACTTCGTGAACATCCATTAGATTTCGAAAAGCTACCATTGTTTTCAACAGCTTTTCGATTTTCTTAGGAGAAATTTTCCCAGCTATGAAAGCATCCTCGCCAAGGCGAACGGGGACTCTAACCAGAGAAGATTTTTTAAAAATCACTGATTGACCATCCTCGAGCACGTTTGAGAAGAGTAATCGCACGGCATTGGATCCAATATCAATTGCTGCAAATGGAAGAAGTTTCACGTTTTAACTCTGTTTTTGTTTTTTGCTGTAATATTTGTGTAGCTCAATTTGAGAGCGGTAAGGTTTAGCCTTGGGCTCATTTTTAAAGGTATTTACCTGCTTTTGATCAACAATTCGAGCTTTCAGGTTGTCCTTAAATCCGGCATCAACAATTTGCCGAAGTTCCTTTTGTATTTCAGGATCGAAAACTGGCGAGGCAACCTCAACCCTGTGATCGAGGTTACGAGTCATCCAGTCGGCCGATGAAATATAGTACTTTGGATGGTTGTTGTTGCAGAAAATAAAAATTCGCGAATGTTCCAGGAACCTATCAACCACGCTAACCACCTCAATATTTTCGCTTTGCCCTGGAATTCCCGGAACAAGCGAGCAAATTCCACGCACCATTAACTTAATTTTAACTCCCGCCTGGCTGGCTTGGTATAGCTTGCGAATCACATCCTGATCGACAATATTATTTATTTTGCAATGGAGATATGCGGGCAACTTTTTTCGTGCGTTGGCAATTTCAGCGTCGATTAACACGTAAAGTTTACGTCGCATGTTCGACGGAGCTACCAACAGATGCCTGTAATTGAATGTTTTAAAATTGAACTCAAGGAAAATAAAAACCTTTTCTACCTCACTGGTAATACGCTTATCGGCAGTGAAAATGTTAAAATCGGTGTAGAGGTTTGCGTTCCCCTCATGGAAATTTCCAGTACTTAACGTTGCGTAGTTAACTGGTTTCCCTGCCTCTTCACGGGTTATCAGCGTCATTTTACTATGCACTTTTAATCCGTAAATACCAAATATTACCTTTATTCCAGCCTCCTCCATTTTTCTACTCCAGTAAATATTTGCGCCCTCGTCGAAACGAGCCATAAGCTCAATTACCACGGTAACCGATTTTCCATTCTGTGCAGCATTCATAAGCGCCCTAACCACTTTCGATTCGGTGGCAACGCGGTAGAGGGTAATTTTTATTGAAGTTACCCGAGGATCGATTGCTGCTTCTCTCAGCATTTGTGTGTAATACGAAAAGCTGTGGTAAGGATAGTGCAATGCAAAATCCTTTTTTGCAATTTCTTCAAGCATGCTTCGGGTATTCTCTAAACGAGGAATAGGAATAGGGTTCAATGGCTCGTTAACAAGATCTTGCCTTGAGAAGTAAGGGAAATCCATAAAATCCTTGAAGTTATGGTAGCGTCCACCGGCAAGCAGGTTGTCGTCCTCGTCCAAATCCATCTCTTTAATAATGTACGCTAACAAATCAGGAGCAATGCTTGAATCGTAAACAAATCGAACGGGTTGGCCTCTCCTGCGGTTCTTCACGCTCTTGGAAATTTTTTCCAGCAAACTTTCAGCAATGTCGTTATCCACATCCAGCTCTGCATCGCGGGTAATTTTTATTGTATACGCTTCGTACGTGTCGTATGGAAATATGCTGAAAATGCTGTCGAGGCAGAAACGGATAACATCGTCGAGCATAATGATGTGCTTCTCCCCATCAATGTCTGGGAGATTGATAAATCGAGAGAAATCGGTAGTTGGAATTTCAATTAGTGCGTACTCGTGAACATCGGGAATAATTTTTTTTGACATTTTTACCGCCAGGTAAATGCTTCGGTCGGTGAGTTCGGGAAACTTCTCGAGCTTATTCAGCATTATTGGCGCAATGGCTGCCGCAATTTTACTACGAAACAAATTCCTAACAAAAGAGGCATGTTCGGGAGTTAGGCTGGTTTCGTTTACCAAATGAATTCCCTGCTCGGAGAGTTCAAGGATAATACCCTGAAAAATTGCATCGAAACGCTTCTGTAAATCCTGTACAATCTTCTGAATTTTCTCAATTACCTTCTTGGGTTTGTCGGTAACATACTCCTTTATGCCCTTGTTATCGTACTCCATAAGCCTTCGCTGCGTAGCAACCCGAACACGAAAAAATTCATCGAGGTTATTGCTAAAAATTCCCAAAAATTTTAGCCGTTCAACAATTGGAACAGTCTTATCGGCCGCTTCCTGTAAAACACGCTCGTTAAACGATAGCCAGCTCACCTCTCGGTTTACCAAATCTTTCTGTTTAGCCATTGTTGGAAGATGTTTAAATTCCTTAAAGGAATAGAATTTACGGAAACCTAAAAATAACGTTACTTACATTCTGTTTCGAAATACTTTCCCAACTTTCTGCATTAAAATCAATTTTCACCAACCCCGATGTAGGCAGGTTATCTATTTGTTCATCAACAAATAAGTTTACAAAGTCGGTTGAGGTAGGATTATGTCCAACAACAATAACTTTTTGTAGCTCGTTGGGAAGATTCCTGACAAAATTTAAAACGTTTACCACATGGGTTTCATACAAGGTATCGATAATTTTGATCTTTTCTGTTGGAATTCCAGCAGTTTTTGCAAAAAGAATTGCGGTGTGAATTGCCCTGTTTGCTGAGCTGGAAAAGATTGCATCGAAATCGCTTAGCTGCGATTTAGCTTCACCAGAAATTTTTACAATATCGTTTATTCCTCGTGGTTTTAATGCTCTATCAAAATCGCTTTTCCCCTCCTCTTCCCACGACGATTTTGCATGCCTCAAAAGTACCAGCGACTTTCCTTTCTCCATGAGTAAAAAATTTAAGTAATTGTATTCTTCTACAACAAGGTACTTGCCAAATCGGCCAGGTAGCTGCGTTCTCCCTTAACAAGATTTACATGGGCAAAAATACTCTGTCCGTGCATTTTATCAGAAAGGTACGATAAACCATTCGATTTCATGTCGAGGTAAGGGTGATCGATCTGCTGAATATCGCC
>CAZLXF010000039.1:17059-18544 GCA_964563065.1 uncultured Rikenellaceae bacterium
ATTGGCCTTGCCAATAGAATTTGGTTGAAATGCTTTTCCTGCTGCAGAGCAGCAGCAAGCGCAAGTAGGGTTTTCCCGGTACCAGCCTTGCCGGTTAAAGCAACCAGTTGAATGTCGGGTCGAAGCAATGCATCGAGCGAGAAAGTTTGCTCCGAGTTGCGTGGTTCAATTCCATAAGCACGAGTTTTTTCAACCCTTTCAATCATTTGGGTTGAATTGTTGTAATGCCCAAGGGCGCTCGATTTTCCACCTTTAATTATATAGTACTGATTAGCGTATGGTTTAATTTTCAACTTCTTAGCAGGAATTCCTTCGTTGTTATCGTATAACGACTGGATTAATCCATCGTCAACCCCTTCCATAATTTCAATATCTCGGCTCAAAGTATCAATGTTCACTACCTTATCCGACAAGTAATCCTGTGCCACAATTCCCAATGACTTTGCCTTCATGCGAAGGTTAATGTCTTTGGTAACAAGAATTACCGACTGGTTGGCATTCTCTTTATTAAGGTGGTAGGCTATTGCAAGAATCCTGTGGTCGGGGCTTTTTTCGGCAAACGACTGCTCCATTTCGGTTGTAAACGGCTTGCCTGTTTCAATACGTAACTTCCCATGTTTTTTCCCAAGCTGAATTCCTCCGTTGAAAAGGTTGTCGCCAGCAATTTTATCGAGTTCACGTGTAAACTCACGTGCATGGAAGTTTATCATTTCATTGCCTTTCTTGAAATGATCGAGCTCCTCAAGCGCAACAATAGGAATTACAATATCATTCTCCTCAAAGTTATAGATACAAGTGTGATCGTGTAGTAAAACATTGGTATCTAATACAAATATTTTCTTCATCTTCTTTGCCATACATTCACTTATTAAAGTTTTTTAAACGCAGTAAAGTTACGAAAAAACGTTCGCAAGGTTTGCTAAATTGATTAATTTATAGTTAACAATCAACAAGAATGCACGTTTCTGAGAAAACTGTTGTTTGTGGGTAGATTATTGCTGTATGTCGACAGCAAGTAGATCATATTAATAGGTATTTTATATTTCGCAAAATTAAATTCATAACCTAAATCTATCTTACTATGAAAAAATCTACCTTTTTAACCGTAATTCTCTCACTGTTTTTAGCATTTACAGTGTTTGCACAAAAGGGGTTTGTAAACCCTGCTGCAAAGTACTGTGAGAAGTTGGGCTACCGCTACGAAATTGTTAGTTCAAAAGCTGGTGGCGATGTTGGAATGGTACACCTACCTGATGGAAGGATTGTAAATGAATGGGATTTCTTTAAGGGAAAAGTTGCCCCGGAATATTCGTACCCAGCTAGATACGGTTACGATGTTACAACCGAAACCGTTAACGAAAACGGATACATGGTTGAACGGGCTGTTTGTATTGTACCGGTTAAAGGTGTAGAGGAGCGTATTCCTCTTATTGAATTTATGGAAATGAACGGCGATCCACTTATGGACGAGAGCAACAGAAGCCT
>CAZLXF010000040.1:0-17377 GCA_964563065.1 uncultured Rikenellaceae bacterium
AATTGGCAGGGCTTAATATTGATTTTGCTTCTAATGAATTCCTTTTAGGAAACGTTTCCACCGAATGTTAGCAGGGAAACGCTTATCCTTATTAAGAGAAAGCCAAATGAAGGAAGCTTTTCCTACTACATGGTCCTCGGGAACAAATCCCCAGAAACGGGAATCGGCTGAGTTGTGGCGGTTATCGCCCATCATCCAGTAGTAGTCCATTTTAAAAGTGTAACTGGTTGTTGATTCACCGTTAATGTAAATTGTACTATCCTGAACTTTTAAATCGTTATCTTCATACAGATCGATAATTCGCTCGTAGATAGGAAGATTTTCCAAAGTTAAATCAACAGATTCACCCTTAGCAGGAACCCAAATGGGGCCAAAATTATCCTCGGTCCAAGGGTAGTTTGGACTGTGAGGGAAAATGGCTTTCGACATCATGGTTGAGTTAGTGTTCTCGTATTTAATTACCGAGTGTACATTATTGAGAGCCCTAATTCTATCGTAGGCAGCAACGGTTAAAGGCATTTCGTAAATTCCACCAGCAGGATTAAATCCTCTGTCGGCAACTGAAATATTTATATCATCGAGTATTCGGGCATTAATTGGTGTTCCGTTTGTGCGAACGAAGTAGTTATACTGCATGTCGTTAATAGGTTGCTGTTTTTCGCCATTCACGTAAAGTTGCCCACCAATAATTTTCAACGAATCGCCGGGGACTCCCACGCAGCGCTTAATGTAGTTTTCTCTTTTATCGACCGGACGAACAATTATGTCGAAATTTCGCCAAACGTAATCCCTACCAAGTTCACGTACAATGGCGTAGTAACTTCTGTCGGGATACTGAGTCACAACCGTATCGCCCTCGGGGAAGTTGAAAACCACAACATCGTTGCGCTTAACATTTCCAAAACCGGCTAGCCGATTGTAGGGTCGCTTAATCCACTCAACGTACGATTTTGTGTTTTTGGTTAATGGCAGTGTGTGATGAGCAAACGGAAACGAAATGGGGGTATTTGGAAGTTTGGGGCCGTAGGCAACTTTGCTTACGAAAAGGTAATCGCCCACTAGCAACGATTTTTCCATTGAGGAGGTAGGAATTGTGTATGCTTCGATAAAGAACATGCGAATTAATGTTGCTGCAATTACAGCAAAAATAAGTGCATCAACCCATTCTACAAGAGCACTGCGCTTAGCTTCGCCTCGTTTCTTCCAGAATGTCCAGTTTACTTTTCGCGAAATATGGTAATCGTAAAAAATTGGTAAACCCAAAAGAAGCCAGTAGTTGCCAATCCAAATAACCCAAAGAATGAAAATGGTTACGCTAAAACCAAACTGAAAATACTTATTCTTAATAAATTCTCTTATTTTTTCTTTCATGGTACTTTAAGTAATTTGTAAAATAAATTTGCGGTAAGTTTAGCACTTTTTGTTGGATTATTCTAACCCTAAAAAGCTATCCATTGTTAAAAAACCTTTTTTACCAATAGCAAACTCGGCTGCAAGAACTGCACCTTCAGCAAACCCTCTTCTACTTTTCGCCTTGTGCGTTAGCACAATATCATCCTGTATGGAACTATACTGTACAGAGTGAGTTCCGGGAACATCGCCCTCACGAATAGCTTTTATTGGAATTTTATAATCCTGTCTTTCAGGCAGCAAAGTCCAACCCGAGAGTTCTGACATTTCGTTTGAAATATAATTTGCCAGCGAAATGGCAGTTCCGCTGGGTGCATCCTTCTTTTTTAAGTGATGAGTTTCCTCTATATCAACGGAGTAGCCACCTGATTCACTCAACTTCTTAGCAAGAATTCGGTTTATGTAGAAGAACAGATTTACACCTATACTAAAATTTGAAGCGTAGAATAATGTTCCATTTGTACTTCGTACAAGGTCTTTTACCTCTTCGCCATAACCATTCCAGCCTGTAGTTCCGCTAACAACCGGTACGTTTGCTTCCAAACATCTTTTTATGTTATCAAAGGCAGTTTCTGGAGTTGTAAACTCAATGGCTACATCAACCATCGAAAGTTTTTCAGATGTGAAGTTCTCACTATAATAATCGATTATTAACGTAACCTCATGGCCCTTTTCAATGGCCATTTTTTCAATTTCGTGCCCCATTCTACCGTAACCAATAATTGCAATTTTCATAGTTTCCTCTTTTCAACAAAATTACAAAAAGATACGTTTACAAACCCAACATTCGGGTTTCAAGTTGATTTGGCAGATAGGCATTTTTTTAGTATCTTGTGATTTTCAAACAAATACACAATTCATGCCTTTAACATTGAACCTTATAAATTCATTAATTGAGCTTCGACATAACCTCCATAAAAAACCAGAACTTTCTGGGAAAGAAGAAGAAACCAGTAAAACAATTATTGAGTTTTTAGAAACCTGTAATCCTTCATCAATAGTTACTGGAATTGGAGGTTACGGAGTTGCTGCCATTTTCGACTCTGAACAAAAAGGGCCAACGCTTCTTCTACGAGCCGATATGGATGCTTTGCCTATTCAAGAGGAAAGCATACTTAACTATAAATCAACAATACAAGGGGTTGCCCATTTGTGTGGACACGATGGTCACTCTTCAATACTAGCGGGAGTGGCAAAACTTGCTGGCAACAGCAAACCTGCAAAAGGGAAACTGGTACTGCTTTTCCAACCAGCCGAGGAAACCGGAGAAGGAGCGGCGAAAGTAATACACGATAAAAAATTTTCCACAATAAAACCCGATTTTGCATTTGCACTGCACAACCTACCGGGCTTTGAGAAAGGAACCGTGTTTTATAGGCAGGGAACTTTTGCTTCGGCCTCAACCGGAGTAATTGTAAAACTAAAGGGTCTACCCTCGCATGCAGCGCATCCCGAGAATGGGAAAAATCCCGATTTGGCTCTGGCCAAAATAATTCTACAGCTAAACGAAATAACCAAAGCTAATAGTTTTGAGCAATTCACGCTGCTAACAGTAATTCACGCTAAGCTTGGCGAGGTGGCATTTGGAACAACACCCGGAAACGCAGTGGTAATGGCTACGCTTAGAACCTACCTCGACACGGACATGAGCAAGCTAAAACAACTTGTAGAAAGCTGTGTGAAACCCATTTGCGATTCAACCCAAATAAAATTCGAAATTGAGTACACCGAAGAGTTTCCTGCAACCATAAATAGCAGCGAATGCGTTGACACCCTTTTAAATGTTTGTGAGAAGGAAAATATTGGTTGCGAAAAACTAAGTAACCCATTTCGCTGGAGCGAAGATTTTGGGCATTTTTCAAGTGTTTGTAAATCTGCATTCTTTGGGATTGGCTCGGGGATAAACCATCCGCAGCTACATAACGAAAACTACGATTTCCCCGATGAAATAATAGATCCTGCTGTAAGAATAATGGTTGGATTAACAAAGTATTACCTTGGTTAAAATTTTAAAAATGGAACACACATCATACATTGAAATAAGTAAATCGGCTTACAGGCATAACATTAAATATTTAAAGAAAATAATTGGGAAAAACGTTAGGTTTACCTCGGTTATTAAAGGTAACGCCTATGGACATGGAGTTGAGAATATTATTCCTTTGGCCGAGGAGGCCAAAATAAACCATTTTGCCGTTTTCTCGGCAAGTGAAGCGCTCGATGCTTTCAGAGTTGCCAAAAGTTCATCAGATATCATGATTATGGGCTATATAGATGATAGTCAACTAGAATGGGCCATTGAAAATGGGATTGAATTCTACGTGTTCGATACGGAACGACTTGAAAAGGCAATTTCCCTTTCAAAAAGAATTGGCAAACCTGCACGAATTCACGTTGAAGTTGAAACCGGATTTAACCGTACAGGATTTGATTTCGAAAAGTTACCAGCAGTGGTAAAACAAATAAAATCATCGTTTGAACAAGTTGCTGTTGAGGGAATTTGCACCCACTACGCAGGAGCAGAAAGTATTAGCAACCATTACCGGGTGGTAAATCAAATTAGTAACTACCGAAAATTTATTCGCTACTTTGCCCGGCATGGAATAAAGCCAAACTACAGGCATACAGCCGGGTCGGCTGCTACGCTTACGTATCCGCAAACAATTATGGATATGGTAAGGGTTGGAATTGCACAGTATGGCTACTGGCCAACTCAAGAAACGTATATTTATCAGTTTAAACGAAATCGTGCAAACGGCTCAGATTTAAAGCGGGTAATAACCTGGAAATCGAAAATTATGACCATTAAGGAGGTTGAACCGGGCGATTTTGTTGGCTACGGAACTTCGTATATGGCGAATAAGAAAATAAAAGTTGCCATTATTCCAGTTGGCTACGCCAACGGTTTTAGTCGCTCGCTAAGCAACACCGGAAGAGTACTGATAAGAGGGAAACGAGTACCCGTTATTGGAACTGTAACAATGAATACCATGAGTGTAAATGTTAGCGATATTCCAAATGTTCAAGCTGGCGACGAAGTTGTAATTATTGGGAAACAAAAGCGTTTATCCATAAGCGTAGCATCGTTTAGTGAAATGAGCGACCAGCTGAACTATCAGCTTCTTACCCGGTTACCGGGTAATATTCCAAGAGTTGTTGTAGCATAAAAAAGCCCCAAAGTCACTTTTTCGCAAACCTGCAGTGACTTTGGAGCGGGAACTACCTTTTCTGCATTTGCAGGATTCAGGTAATTATTTTGTTAAAACAACCGAACCGCACGAACCAAATATTCAAAACTCTTTGATAAATTCCACCAACTTCCGTCCCAAGATCTTAATCCCTTAGCATTTGATTGATCAACCTCTGTTGAAGTCCAGTAAGTGCTTGAAGTAAAGCCTCCAATTGCACTTCTATTTATGTAAAGTTTTTGAATTTCTCCGGTACAAGGCAAATACCAGTCTGTATATCCGCCTCCTGTATAATTACTACAAATTAATGCAGCATAATTTCCCTCTCCTTGCTTATCAATTATCATTCCTGTGTTTTTTTTACCATCTCCTAAACTAACTCCAATTGCTTCTGTTGCTACTGAAATTCCATTGTACCATTGTATCCCGCTGCTTAAGTCAGCATCAGAAGCAATTAATCCATGAACTTCTCCAGAAACAAAACCAGGATCACCTTCCTTAAAGATATATGCAACTTTTCCTCCAGCATACGAATCGCCAACGGTTAATGAAACAAAACTTACAATTTCACCAAAAACTACTCCTAAAGCATTTTCTGCTTTAACTCTGAAATAGTAAGTTTCGCCAATGGTTAAACCAGAAATTGAAACACTAACATCAAACAATGCATTTCCCGAAAGCGGGCTCTGATCAGCAACTATTGAGGTGCCTAGACTTGGAGTTGTACCATACTCAAAAGTTACGGTGGTAGCAAGTCCGTTTGCACTTACAGATGCATTTAGTTTTGCATTTCCATTAACCAAAACATTTGACTCCAAGGTTGTTGCATCGGGAACACTGGCTAAACTTCCCCATGTAAACTCACCATTCGAATTAATTGATAGTACTTGTCCCGGATTTCCCTTTGCCAGCTTCGTCCACGAAGAACCATCATAAAAAACAATATCTCCTTCACTTGGCGACTCGGATAAAGAAATATAACCGGCATCGTTCGTAAAATCGCTTAGGTTTGTTGGTTTGTTCAAAATTTCTGCATCGCCCTCTGCAGCATTCCAATCAGATTTTACATTCTTTTGCGCACCTTGATCAATTCCACTAAGTTTTTGTCTTTCTTCGTTGCTAATAACGCCTCCGCTTCCAGCATCTGTAATGCTAAATGCTGCAGATGCAGAAAAAACCGGATCACTTTCTGTTTCAATATAATCGCCAAAATCACTAATTTGACTTTCTGTTATAGAGATTCCTGCTGATTTATCCCATGCGGAAAAAGCTGGATCACTTTCTGTTTCAACATAATCGCCAAAATCACTAATTTGACTTTCAGATATCGAAATTCCGTTTGATTTATCCCATGTTGTAAACTCTGGATCGGTTTCAACTTCAAGATAGTTTCCAATATCGCTAATTTGGCTCTCTGTAATTGAAATCCCGGTTGATTTATCCCACGCGGTAAAAACCGGATCATTCTCTGTTATTCCACCTACTATATTTTCAGCAGTTTTTGCATGTAATGCAAATGGAACGCTGAGAATTTGTGATGTTGTTGCTATTATATAATTTGTACCGCTGATACTTGTAGGGTCAATTTCTGTTTTAATAAAATACGGACCATTTCCCCAATCGATACTTGACATACTTCCACTTACAACTTCACCATTTCCAATTTCAACAGTAATTAATCCATTTGCATTTGTTGCTGGCGACTGAGTTTCTTCATACATTAAGGTTCCATCTTCAGATTCCTTTAAAATGCTAATCTTTATTCCAACACCTTGGTTTATGGTTAGTTCTCCTTTGCTATTACGTACAATTGCTTGGTAACCAATCTTCTCCGGAGTTTGCGCACTCGTATCTAAAGAAGACGTAAAACTTGAAATACAAAATAGTAGTACTATCGTTTTTAATATCTTTGAGTTCATTCTTGTGTTGTTTAGTGGTTAAATTAAAAGTATCGTACTGGGCGTACCCTGAATAATATTCCTTTGCCAGCTATAGCGGAAGTTCCTGTTGCAAAATTTCGATATTTAGCGTGAACACTATTTACTTCCGATGAAGTCCAGTAATCGTCGCTGGTTATTCCAAAAATTTCCTTGTTTAAATAAATCTGAGTAAGCTCATCCTGACTTGGAAGAAACCAATCGCTATATCCATTTCGATTAAGGTTATTGCAAACATGCGCTGCAATTTTTTGGCTCGAAGAACTTGCCGGGCAACTGCTTACAATTGCCAATGTATTTTCCTTTCCAGAGCCAATTGCAGTTGAAGTTCCAATTGCTGTTCCAGAGCAACCCCAAATGGAATGGGATGGAGACGTAATGTTGCTTGTTGAAGCAATTATTCCATGAGTTTCTCCTTCAACGTAACCATTATCACCAGGTTGAAATATATAGGCAACTTTCCCTCCACCAAATTCATCGCCAATGGAAAGCAGGGTTACCGTAAAACTTATATCGTGTCCGTAAATTGTTGTAAGAACATTCTGCGCTTTTACTCTGTAATGGTACGTTTCACCTACTGTTAATCCTGAAATGCTTGCAGTTACCTCGATATCATCACTTCCTACTATCGGATTTTGTACTGCCTCAATTGAATTGCCATAGTCTGCTGTAGTTCCATATTCAAAAGTTACAGTAGTTTCTAATCCGCTTGCATTTACAATTCCTGTTAGAATTGCATTTTCGTTAAAAGGGTTAACTGGTTCTGTTGTTGTAACCTGAGGAGCATTCCCCCAAACTATTTCTCCATTTGCATTAACTGCCAACAGTTGTCCCTGACTCCCTTTTGGTAGTCGAACCCAGCTTGTTCCATCAAAGTAGAACATATCGCCCGAACTTGGATTTTCTGTCAACGCAATAAATCCTGCATCATTGGTAAAATCGCTCAGATTTGAGGGCTTATTTATAATTTGTGCATCGCCCGATGCTGCATTCCAATCTGATTTTACATTCTTTTCAGCTCCTTCCTCAATCCCCACCAACTTTGATCGTTCAGCTGTAGTAATTACCTCACCACTTCCAGCGGACAATATTTCGGATGCTGCCGATTGGCTAAATTCTGGATCGGTTTCACTTTCGGTATAATTTCCAAAATCAGCAATCTGACTTTCTGAAATTGTTACTCCTGATGATTTATCCCAAGCATGAAATTCCGGATCAGTCTCAGCTTCAATGTAATCTCCTAAATCTGAAATTTGGCTTTCGGTTACAACAATCCCCTCACTTTTATTCCAGCTTGTAAACACTGGATCGGTTTCAGCTTCGAGGAAGTTACCAAAATCAATAATCTGACTTTTAGTAATAAATATTCCTGTTGATTTATCCCAAGCACTAAACTCCGGATCTGATTCGTAAGCCTCACCGGATAAACTTTCGGCAGTTTTTGCATGCAATGCAAAGGGAACGCTTACAAGTTGGCTAGTTCCAATTATTGAATAATTTGTTCCGCTAGCCTGCGTTGGATCAATTTTGGTTTTAATAAAATAGGAACCATCTGTCCAATCGATGTTCGTTATTTCTCCCTTTAAAACTTCCCCATCTCCTATCTCAATAGAGATTACCCCATATTTATTTGTCTCTGCGCTTTGAGTTTCAGTATAAACTTCCTCTCCATCATCCGAACCGGCAAGAATGCTGATCTGAATTCCAACTTCCTGATTGTTTAAAAGTTGATTGTTAGCATCACGAATAATTGCTTGAAAACTAATTTTGGTTGGTGCTTGTGCAAACAATAATGTGGAAGCCAGAATAAGTGTAAGTATTGTAAATATTCTTTTCATGCTAACTGTGCTTAGTTCTTAATGATTTTAAATGTTTTAACTTCATTATCCTCTTCAATAATCCTTAAAAAGTATATTGCAGATGATAGGTGCCCCATGGCAATTTCTGTTTCTGCGGCTTTTATTTCTCCATTTTGAAGCACCCTGCCTGCTGCATCGAATAAATAAAATGACATGTGCACTTTTTCAGTTTTATCTATCCTGATGGTAATAAAATCAGTTGTTGGGTTAGGAAAAACTTTTAGTTCAAGGTTTGTTACGCTCGTATTTCCTGCTGAGGTTACCTCAGTAATTATGTAAGGTTGCTGAACACCTTGGTTTATTTCATAAGTTTCACCAGTGAACGAAGTAAAAAATACCTGACCTATTGAAATGCTTGCTGTTCCTCCACTTCCATAAATTTCAACTCCTGCGGTTACTGTTGTTTCCTGTGCAATTAAAGAAACCGATAGCAAAGTAAGGATTGCAGCAATTAAACATTTAACTATTATTTTCATAAAACCTCAATTATTAATAATAACTCACTTAACAATAAGAATCTCACAGAGTAACATACTAACCCTGTGAGATTCTTAAAATAATTTTAGTCAACTTTTGGTTTCTGTGCACCAAACTCCGAAACGGCTCCGAACAGATTTAAACTTTCTTTCCATGGGTAACGGTTTGCGAAGAATGAAATGGTTGCTTTTCCGCTTGCCTGCTGTGGAAGTCCAAGTATTGAGCGAACCTGATTCCAGTCAGTATTAGGATCGTACTCCATCGATACCTCTGCGGCCATATTGATAAATTCTGCCGTGTAAGCTTTATTGAGCGGAAGCACCTGAGTCATTCGCTTGTTTCCTTCAAGGCTCGAAACAAAATCAACATCCTCAAATTCTTCCACCGAAATGAATACCCTATTGTTGGCAATGCTTGTGTGAATATCATTTTTACGGTTATTCATAAACAGGTTATGGTCGAGCTTCAATGATGGATCTTTAGTATCGAGGTAGCGAATTGCAGCATCCGATGCGTATGAGAAAATATTGTGATGAACATTGTAATCTGCTTTCTGCTTCATCCAAATTGCGTTACCTAAGTTATCGTTTAGGAAAGTTGTACCGTAGGTGAAAGCAAACGTATTGTTAGAAATTTCAATTTCGTGACGATCGCCGGGTCCAGTTAGTACGCTGGCATCAATTCCGGTATGTGCACAGTTTACAAACACGTTGTTGTCGATATGAATTCTACCGGGCATGCTCATTCGCTGGGCAATGGAAATTCCACCGTAGCTAATATTTACAAAAGTGCAGTTACGAACCGTAACATTGTTTCCTACAATACGGATTGCCGAGCGTTGTTCTGTTCCTCCTGTGTTAGTTAAAGTTAGGTAACCAGTTTCAATTCCTTCAGGAACTTTATCGTTGTAGTTATTCTGCTCGCCCATATCAACCATTATTCCATCAATTACCACATCGTGGGTTTCGTAAATGTAAATAAGCATCTGTTTTCCCGAAGCTGCTTTGGGCTTGGTTTTAATAATGGTTGGAGTTTCCACTGGATTGCGTTTGCTGAAATCGGCATTGTACCCTCCGTAAATCTCCATTGGCTTCTTTATTTCGAAGAAACCTACGTTGAAAGTTCCCGAGTAAATACCTTCAGCAACGTAAATTTTATCGAAATCTTCCGCCATGCTAATGGCTTTGTCGATATTTTTTAGCGGAGCATCCTTGCTGGTTCCTGCATTCTTATTACTTCCTGAGGGCGCAACATAAATTATTTTCCCCTCAGGCTTTACTTCTGGCTGAGCAGCAGCCTGACTATTTGATTGCTGATTTGAACTTGCGCTTTGTGAAGGTTTCTCTTCCTCTTTACTAGGAACATTTTTTTCTACCTTCTTTTTAATATCCTTTAGTTTTCCGAGTTGTGCATTCGATTCAACTGGATTTCCAAATACGAACATTGCGCTTACAATAAGCATCGAAACGATTTTTGTTTTCATGACTTTAAAATTTAAGTTTAGGTTTGCGATTTGATGCAAAGATGAGGGCAAATCTCCTGAGGCTTTAGCACTATTGTTTCCGCTTTTAGCACTTATGTTTCATTATACTTAAAGCACTACCAATCTGATAATTAAGTAAATTAAAAAATCCGGATACTGATAAAAGTGTCCGGATTTTTGATTTTTATTTGAATGAAAAATCGATTTATTCTACGGTATCATTTCCGAGGGGGCAACTCCTATATACTTTTTGAAAACTTTAGTGAAGTACGAAAGGTTATTGAAACCAACATCGTAAGCAATTTCTGAAATGTTCCCTGCTTTTTGCTTTATTAGCTGAGCGGCTCGCTTAACACGAATTGTATTTATAAACTCCGTGGCCGATTGGTCGAGAAGCGATTTTAACTTTTTATGCAGCGTTGCCCTGCTTACGCCAGCTAAATCGCAGAGCGTTTCCACCGAGAACTCGGGATCGGCCATATTATCTTCAACAACTTTAAGAATTCTTGAAACAAATTGCTCATCAACGCTATTGGTTGTAATTTCTGAGGGACTAACGGTTATTGAGCGGATATACTTTTCCCGAAGTTTTTGCCGAATGGCAAGAATATTTCTAATTCTCAACGCCAGCTCCCTAATGCTAAACGGTTTGGTTAAATAATCGTCAACCTGGGTTTCCAAACCTTCAATTTTACTCTGCTCCGATGCTTTTGCAGTTAGCATTATTATTGGAATGTGACTTGTATTCTCGTTCGCTTTCAGGGTTTTTGCCAGTTCAATTCCGTCCACTTCTGGCATCATTACATCGGTAATAATCAAATCGGGCAACTTCGCAAGTGCCAACTCAATACCAATTCTACCATTTTCTGCTTCCAGCAGATTGTAGCTATCGCTTAAATTTGATCCAACAAATTTCCTCAACTCCTCATGGTCCTCCACCAAGAGAATTGTTTGAGCATTGCTCTTACTTTCTGAAACATGCTCATCTCCTACTGACGCTTCAGTATTTCCAATTTCGCTCTGAATATCAGCCGTAACTTGTTCCTTAATATCAATTATGTTACACTCTCCAATACCAAACAAATCAGTATTTATGGGAATTTCAAGCGTAAAAGTTGTTCCCTCGCCAACAGCTGATTCAACGTTGATATTTCCCTTGTAAACTTTTATCAACTCCCTTGTAAAGGCAAGGCCAATACCCGAACCAACCTTCGCCGATTCGTCGTTTGCCATGTAAAACCTATCGAAAATAAACGGAATTTTATCCTTCTCAATTCCCTTTCCTGTATCAGAAACAAAAACCTTAACATAATCGGGGTTTTCGCCTGGCGTTAGTTTTACCTGAATTTTTCCCTTCTCGGTATTCTTTACTGCGTTTGAAATAAGGTTGAAAAGAATTCGCTCAATCTTTTCCTTATCGTAGTACACATAAAAATCCGAATCTTCTGCCCAAAACTCAAGCGCTAAACCTTTACTGGCTGCCTGAACCGAAAACATTTCGCAGATAAGCGAAAGTTCCTTCCGCAAATCGCCTTTGGCTAGGTTCATTTTCACCACGCCCTTTTCAATTCTTGAAATATCAAGAAGTTGATTTATCAGCCCCAGTAAATTCTTTGCATTTCGCAAAATTAGCTGGAGTGTAGATTTGATTTTGGAATCTGATGTTTGCTGAATTAGCTGCTCGGTTGGTCCAACTATCAATGTAAGTGGAGTGCGAAACTCGTGTGAGATATTAGTAAAAAACCTCGATTTTATCTCATCCAACTCACGAAGTTTCTCTGCCTGAACCTCCAACTTTTCGTTTTGCGCTTCAATTTTCTCTTGCTTCTCTTCAATCTCCCTGTTCTTGTTGCTAAGCAAAAAATTAACTCGTTGCTTTTCACGGTATCTTCTGAATAAAAGAAAAATTCCAAGTCCAGTTACTAATAGAAGTACAACTACCGTAAAAGTTACTGCACGTTGTTGTGCCAGCTGAGTTTGACTCAGCTCATTCTGTTGGTTTAGGAGTTTTATTTCATCCTCCTTCTTCTCCGATTCAAATCGTGCCAGAAGCTCAGATGCCTGCTTCTGCTTTTCAATTTTCAAAACGGTATCTCTTACCTCAATATAGTTTTCAAGCGCTTCAACCACCCTCAACAATTTTCCAAGATTTTTATAAACCTTCGATTGGCACTGGTAGTTTGCCATTAGCTGGTTTACATAGTTTCCCTTTATGCACAGAGATATTGATTCATTCAGCGCTTTCAGCGCTTTATCATTTTCCCCAGTCTCACAGTACGATGCTGCCACTCCTCCTAAAGCGTAGGCCAGTCCCTTTTCATCGCCAATTTCTCTCGCAATTTCTATGGATTGATTGTAGTAGTTAACGCTTCGTTGATAGTTTCCTTTCAAAAAGTATGCTTCACCGTATTTCGAAAAGGTATTTGCAAGCCCAAGCTTATCATCAACGTGATTATAGCATTTTAAAGCATTACTTAAATTATGAAGCGAGGAGTCAACCTGGCCGTTCAAAATATGAACCGAACTAATGCTTAGGAATGCTGAAGCCATTCCGTAAATGTTATCGATTGACCGCTCAAGCTGTAGCCCACGCTGGTAGTATTCAAGCGCCTTGGAGTAGTTCCCATCCTCGAGGTAAACACTTCCAATATTGTCGATGTTTGCGGCCATTTGCCGCTTATCGTCAATCAACTCATTTACTTTCAACGAACGAAGAAAGAAGTCGAGCGCCTTGGTTCTATTTCCCCACTCCTTATAAATGGTTCCAACATCGTTCAGGTAGCTAGCAAACTCCCATGAGGAACTCGTAGAATCAATCAGATTTAATGCTTTTAAATAGTAATCAATTGATGAACTAAAATTTCCAAGAACGTAGTAAGCGGTACCCAAATTTGCAACGGTAGTTGCAATTTGCTGCTCATCTCCAAGCTCTTCAAATATTTTAAGCGATTCGGTGTAAAGTTCAATAGCCTTCGGTAAATTATTCTTGTACCAGTAGGCTGTTCCCATGGTTCTAATACAGGTTGCAATCTTTTTCTTGTCATCAATGGCCTTGGCAATCGATAAACCTTTATCTAAAAAAAGTAAAGCGCTATCAATTTCATTAAGAAGCACGTATGATATTCCTATTTGCTGATAGGCTTTGGAAATATTGCCCTTATTCCCAACTTCTTCCGAAAGTTTTATAACTTCTCTTGGATATTCAATACTTTGACGAGGAGTGTTCGATTTTGTAGATTCGTGTAGTTTAAAAAGTATTTCTACCTTTTTATCATATTCCTCTTCAGATTTTAATGCAAGCTTAAGGCTGTCGATTTTTTCATCCTGCGGAAAAACATGCTGCACCGAAAGTAGAAAAACCATTACTACTCCAAGCACAATTTTACTTCTCGTAAAAATAAGAAATATCATGTCTTTCATTTTACTAAAATTGTTTTCGTACCTATCAAAAATAGGGAATTGGCTGTAATATTAAAATTAAAAATACAGTATATAGAAAAAACCCAATAAAAAAAGGGAGGCAAAACCTCCCTTATGTATATCAAATTTGATGAATCTATTTAACTGAATCAACAATTGACTTGAAAGCCTCAGGATGATTCATGGCCAAATCGGCTAGTACTTTACGGTTAAGGGCAACGCCCTTGGCGTTAACTTTTCCCATAAACTCTGAGTACGACATTCCGTAAGGACGAACTGCAGCGTTGATACGCTGAATCCATAGTGCGCGGAATTCGCCTTTCTTCTTCTTGCGGTCGCGGTATGCATATCCTAATCCTTTCTCTAGGGTGTTTTTTGCTACCGTGTAAACATTCCTACGTGAAAGGAAGTTTCCTTTTGTTTGCTTCAGGATTTTTTTTCTGCGTGCCCTTGAAGCAACTGCATTCACTGAACGTGGCATAATTAAATTTTCGTTTTTCGAATGGTTAGCGTTTCGTTTTAACGAACACTTACTGCTAATTCACTCTGGTTAATAAATCAAATAACTTCTTCAAAATAAACGGACTCAAAACTACTTAAGACCCAACAGCTGCTTAATGTTGTTTGTATCAGCTTTACTTACCAAACCAGAATGAGTTAAGTTTCTCTTCTGCTTGGTTGTCTTTTTAGTGAGAATGTGGCTTTTGTAAGCATGCTTCCGCTTAATCTTCCCTGATCCGGTTAAAACAAAACGTTTTTTAGCTCCGGAATTTGTTTTCACTTTTGGCATTATGCAGTATATATTTGGTTAAAAAATTAATTCTTCTTTTTAACTACCTTGGGAGCAAGAAACATAATCATTCGCTTACCCTCAAGCTTTGGTAGCTGTTCCACTTTTCCAACTTCCTCAAGTTCCTGTGCAAAACGAAGAAGTAGAATTTCGCCTTTTTCTTTAAACAGAATCGTTCTTCCTTTGAAGAACACGAAGGCTTTAACTTTGGCTCCATCAGAAAGAAACTTCTCGGCATGTTTCAACTTAAAGTTATAGTCGTGCTCATCGGTATTCGGACCAAACCGAATTTCCTTAACTACAACTCTTTGTGCGTTAGCACGAATCTCTTTCTGTTTCTTTTTTTGTTGATACAGGAACTTTTGGTAATCGATAACCCGGCAAACCGGGGGATCGGCCTTATCAGAGATAAGAACCAAATCGAGTTCTAAATCATCGGCAATTTTGCGAGCTTCCTCAATGGACATTACTCCCGCATTTTCTAAATTATCGCCAACTACACGAACTACCTTTGCACGAATTTTTTCGTTTATTAGGTATTTGCTTTCCTGTTCGTTTCTTTTACGTAACACCGGTGATGCGATGCTGATACCCTCCTTTATTTAGTTAGTAATATGTATATTTGTTTCAAGCTGTTTCTTTACTTCACTGTTTAATAAATTGGCAAATTCCTCAATTGTCATTTGCCCTTTATCGCCTTCGCCCTGCACACGAACCGAAACAAGATTGGATTCTGCCTCCTTTTCTCCTACTATTAAAAGGTAAGGAATTCTCTTCAACTCATTGTCCCTTATCTTTTTACCAACCTTCTCGTTTCTATCGTCAATCAGGGTGCGAATATCGTAATTATTTAGCAAACTAAAAACTTTTTTTGCGTAATCGTTATATTTTTCACTAACTGGCAGAATTACAGCCTGATCGGGAGCCAGCCAAAGTGGGAATTTCCCGCCAGTATGCTCAATAAGTACCGCAACAAAACGTTCCATGGAGCCAAAAGGTGCACGGTGGATCATAATTGGGCGATGTTTTTTATCGTCGGCACCAATGTACTCCAGGTCGAAACGCTCAGGCAGGTTGTAGTCAACCTGAATGGTTCCCAGCTGCCATTTACGCCCAATGGCGTCCTTCACCATAAAGTCGAGTTTTGGGCCATAGAAAGCGGCCTCGCCAATTTCGGTTACAGTTTGTAAACCTCTCTCAGCCGATGCTTCAATAATTGCTTGTTCGGCTTTTTGCCAGTTATCGTCGCTACCAATGTACTTCTCAGTATCGTTAGGGTCGCGAAGCGAAATTTGTGCAGTGTAATCGTTGAAGTTCAGCGTTTTAAAAATATAAAGCACAATGTCGATTACCTTAACGAACTCTTCTTTCAGCTGATCGGGACGGCAGAAAATGTGCGCATCGTCCTGAGTAAATCCGCGAACGCGGGTTAGCCCGTGGAGTTCACCGCTCTGTTCGTAACGGTAAACGGTTCCGAATTCGGCCATGCGAACAGGTAAATCCTTGTACGAGCGTGGTTTCCACTTATAAATTTCGCAGTGGTGGGGACAGTTCATGGGTTTAAGCAAAAATTCCTCATCCTCGGCAGGAGTGTGAATTGGCTGGAACGAATCTTTTCCGTACTTAGCGTAGTGACCAGAAGTTACGTATAGTTCCTTCTGTCCGATATGAGGTGTAATAACCTGCTCGTAGCCATACATTCGTTGAACGCGTTTGAGAAACTGCTCCAAACGTTCGCGAAGCTGCGCTCCCTTTGGAAGCCACAATGGCAAGCCCTGACCTACTTTCTGCGAGAAAGTAAAAAGTTCTAACTCCTTCCCTAGCTTACGATGATCGCGTTTCTTGGCTTCCTCAAGCATAACGAGGTACTCGTCGAGCTGCGATTTTTTTGGAAACGAGATTCCGTAAATACGAGTTAGCTGTTTATTATTTTCGTTACCACGCCAGTATGCACCAGCAATGCTAGTTAGTTTAAAAGCTTTAATGTAGCTGGTATCGGGCAAGTGTGGTCCGCGACAAAGGTCGGTGAAATTTCCCTGTTTGTAGAAAGTTATGGTTCCGTCCTCAAGGTCGTTTATTAATTCAACTTTGTACGGATCACCTTTCTGAGTATACGTTTTTAGCGCTTCCTCCTTGGTAACCTCACGACGGGTAATTTCCTGTTTTTCACGGACAAACTCCATCATTTTCTCCTCAATTTTTGGGAGATCGGAGTCTGAAATGGAGTGACCGTCAAAATCGATATCGTAGTAGAATCCGTTCTCGATGCTTGGGCCAATTCCTAGGTTAATGCCAGGGTAAAGGCTTTCAAGCGCTTCGGCCATAAGGTGTGCCGATGAATGCCAGAATGCATGTTTCCCTTGTTCGTCGTCCCACTTGTGGAGTTTAATTGCTGAATCGGTAGTTATGGGGCGTGTGAGATCCCAGACCTCACCGTTAACGGTTATGGAAAGAACCTCTTTGGCGAGCCTCTCCGAAATGTTTCTGGCAATGTCCATACCAGTAACGCCCTTGCTGAATTCCCGAACGCTGCCGTCGGGTAAAGTAATTTTTATCATAGCTACCATTTTTTTGAAAAAACATGCAAAGATAGTAATAGTTAAGTTTTAAAACAATCAAAAAGCATGAATGTTTTGGAAATTGGGAGATGTGAAGATTCTTTTCTCCTTTGACGTTGGAATGTCCGCAAAAAAATGGGCAGACGATTCCAAGTCTCTCTCCTATTTTCAAAGTTTTCTAACCTTACTCACAAAAAAGATAGCTATTATTGCCAGTTATTCTTGTAATAATTCATGGATCAAAAACTATTTAAA
>CAZLXF010000041.1:0-3273 GCA_964563065.1 uncultured Rikenellaceae bacterium
TTACTGCTGCAATTTAAAAATATAGGTAATTGTTCCGGTTTGCGCTGGTGCACCCGGTTTTACATTGAATTTAGCTATTTTGGCTGCCTTCTCAGCAGCTTTTAGAAGATCATTGTCGAGAGTAGTAGAACCTGGCCTCCCAGGCTCGGCGTGAATTACATTTCCGTTCCCATCAACCGTTACCCGAACAACTACTTTGCCGCTTTTTTGTTTAGGGTACTCTGGGGGTGGGAGAGAAAGGGCACTCCTTCCGTCAAGGCTGAACCCAACGCCATCGCCTCCGCCTCCGGTTGTGCTTCCAGTATGACTGGTTGATTCGGTTGAACCATCAGGATCGCCTTGGTTTCCGGGTTGTCCAGTTTCGCCTTCGCCGGTTGTGCTACCACCTGGTTTTTTACCAGGGAAAAGGGCCTGCTGGTTTACTTCGCGTGGCTTCTCCTCCTCGGGTTTTACTTCTTCAACTGGTTTAGGCGTTTCTTCAGGTTTGGTTTCCTTGGGTTTTTCGTTTTCAGGCTTAGGCTTGGGCTTTGGTTCTGGCTTTTTTTCTGGTATTGATGGCGCTTCCTCAATATCCTGAGTTAAATTTTCCTCTTCAACTTCTTCGGTTTTGGGTTCGCTTTGGGGTTGTTGCAATGAGGGAGGAGTAGGCATTGGCTCGAAGTTCCCGGTGCCTTGGTCATCGGTTCCAAAGTTAATTAGAATGCCTTCCTCGCCAGGCAATGGAAGTGGAGTTCGGAAACCAAAAATCAGTAACAGCACAACTAGTATGGTGTGAACTGCAACCGATCCTATAACTCCTTTACTCCTGCTTGTCATTTTTACTTCTTTTATCTTTGATGCTTTCTTGTTACCAATTCCATAAAAAGCAACAAAAATTATTTTAGTGGCTGTGTAGCCAGTACCAGTTTGTAACGGTTGTCCTTGGCTATGTTCATTACTTTTACAACCTGTTCCATGGGAACAGAACGGTGTACATGTAACGAAACGGTAGGTTCCTGTTGCCCCTGTAACTTTTCGCTTAGTCTTGCCTCAAGCTCATTAACTGGAACTGGAGTTTGCTCAATATAGAAAATGAAATCCTCGGTTATGCTAACTGTTGTTATCGGTTTTGCTGGTGTTTGGCTGTTACTTTGCGGAAGCAACAGTTTTAAAGCATTGGGTGCAATTAGCGTGGAGGAAACCATAAAAAAGATGAGCAGCAGGAATACAATGTCGGTCATTGACGACATGCTGAAATTTGGGTTAACCTTCGATCCTCGTTTTAAAGCCATCTTTTGTAGAATTAAGTGTGATACAAACTACGAAACGGGCTCGTTGAGCAGATCCATAAATTCGGTAGTATTAGCTTCCATGGTGAAAATAACCTTTTCAACTCTGGCAACCAGGTAGTTGTATCCAAAGTAGGCTGCAATACCAACAATCAAACCAGCAACGGTGGTAACCATGGCCGTGTAAATTCCGTTCGATAGCAATCCAACATCGATATTATTTCCTGCCATCGACATGTCGTAGAAAGCCCTAATCATTCCAATTACGGTTCCAAGAAAACCGATCATTGGTGCGCCTCCGGCAATGGTGGCCAGAGTTGGTAAGCCTCCTTCCAACTTCGATATTTCTAAGTTACCAACATTCTCAACGGCTGCGTTTACATCGGAAAGCGGACGACCAATGCGTTGAATTCCTTTCTCTATCATTCGGGCTACCGGAGTATTTTGCGCTTGGCAAAGCGCCATAGCCGACTCAATTTTGTCGTCGTGAATGTATTCCTTAATCCGGTTCATAAAGTTAACATCCGCACGCGAGGCCTTCTTTATTGCCCAGTATCGCTCAATAAAAAGGTAAACAGCAATTAACCAAAGTAATGCAAGCGGAACCATAATCCACCCACCTTTAAGGGTTAACTCCCAGAAATTCAATGTAAGTTCCTGTGGTTGGTTTTGAACTGCTTGTGCAGCAATGTCAACTTGAAGAAGTAATGATGTGTTCATATTGATAGACTATTTTTGGACGAAATTAATAAAAAAACGGTTAAGGGGTGAATTAATTATTCATTAGAATGAAAATGTGCTAGCTATTTGGGTTTTTCGGTTTCGAGCGCCAGCTCGACTCTAGCTCTTCGGGCGATTGATCTTCTCTGGGTTTGAAAATATTTTTGAATCGATTCCAGAGTTCATCAAGCGTGTCGAAATCCTCGCGGTACACAACCCCGGCACCAGTAGTGTAGTTCGATTGGTTCCCGCTGAAAATAACATCATCGTTTGAACGTGTAAAGGCTTTCAGCCTAATTTTTCCGGAAGGAACTATTTTTACGTCGATGTTGAAATCGCCTGCAATTGGGCTGCTGGAATTGGTTGCTCCCATATCCACGTTACCGTTTATGGTTACCCTATCGTTAAAAAGTTGGGTTGAAAGGGCAAGTTCTACCTCGCTGGAGCTAATCTCGTTGTTCGGGTCGCCGGGTCGCCAGTTCAGTCCAATGTCGAACGCGTTACTCCACTGCGAGAGCCAGTTACTTAGCTGGTTCGAAAGCAGCTCGCTGGCAGTGTTGGCAAGCCCTTGTTCAAAGCCGCTGCTTTGTCCGCTAGCCATTGCTCCTCCCGAGTTGAAACCATATTCCGATGCAAAGCTGTTGAGCACAAGTAGCGAAAGAAACTGTCGGCTCATTTTCTCTTCAGTGTTTGTTGAATTCTCTACAAGAGCTTTTATTTCGGGTTCGGAGTTTGCGGCCGGAACATCAATGTTGAATTTTATGTTGGGTTCCATAAGTTTCCCCGATAGAAGTATCTGGCATTCAACGGGAGTTCTTCGTTTG
The DNA here is from genome assembly GCA_964563065.1 of uncultured Rikenellaceae bacterium. GTDB lineage: Bacteria > Bacteroidota > Bacteroidia > Bacteroidales > Tenuifilaceae > DAOSWM01. The sequence goes on from CAZLXF010000041.1 coordinate 2,813, forward strand.
TACATTTCGTCGGTTTGGTCGGGAGCTAGCTGGCTAAGCGTAGTACGTAGCGCATAAATAGCTTTAATGTCAACCAACGCATCGGTTACATCGCCATTCCACGATATGGAGCTGCCGTCGCCAATTTTAAACTTCTTGTTAATTACACCCTGCAGGGTGAATAGGTAGTCGCCCTGCTCAATAATGTAGTCGCCAAACATTCTGAATATATCCTTGTTGGGGTTAATTTCCATTTTTAGGTTGCCGCTTCCGTTGGCTCTAATAATATCGCCCAATTTTTTATCGATAATAATTTGAGCCTCAGCATCGGATGTTACCTCAAGGTCGAGATTGAGCGAAAGGTTTGTTGATGGTTTTTCTTCGAGGAAGAGTTCTTCCTCAATAATAATTACGTTTGGATCGGTGTTGGCGAAGTTAAGGAACGAATGTTCGCTTACGCTGCTGGTTGAAGAAAGAGGTAG